>JADLGX010000478.1 GCA_020849095.1 Candidatus Eiseniibacteriota bacterium | reverse complement strand
TCCGTTCCTGACGCAGACCACATTCCGCTACTCCTCGCCCGGCGCGCAGCCGGCGACGATCGCGATCTACGACATCTCGGGCGCGCGCATCCGGACGCTGGCGGAACGCGTCACGAGCACGATGGGCGTGGTCGCATGGGATGGGCGCACCCACGACGGCGCCCGGGCGCCGGCCGGCATCTACTACGCCCGCATCGAGTCCGCCGCGGCGAGCGGCGCCTGCCGAGTGGTCAAGCTGAACTAGCCCGCCATCGCATCGCTACGAAGGAGACCACCATGCGCCTCACGCTCGTGCTCACGCTTGCACTGCTCGCCGCGCCTGCCTGGCACTCGGGCGCACGCTCGGCTGCACTGGACAACTTCTGGGTGGCCAACGGCCCCGTGAACGCACTGGCCCGAGAGGGCAACACGCTCTACGTGGGAGGAGGCTTCACGCACATCGGCCCGCTGACCGGCGGGGGTGTGCCGATCGGTCTGGCGACGGGGCAGCGCATTCCTTCGTTTCCGATGGTGGACGGCGGAGTGTCCGCCGTGGTCTCCGATGGATCGGGTGGCTGGTTCATCGGCGGTGTCTTCAACTTCGTCGCGGGCGTGCTAAGGATCAACCTTGCGCACATCCTGGCAGACGGCAGTCTTTCGCCGTGGAACCCGGGAGCGCCGGGCGGAGTGGGCTCGCTCGCCCTGAGCGGCGGCACGCTGTATGTGGGCGGCACCTTCACGAGCATCGGTGGCGTGGGCCGAAACCGGATCGCGGCGGTGGACGCGGCGACCGGCGTGGTCACCTCGTGGTACCCGACTTCAGGCACCAACGGCTTCGTCGGCTCGATCGTCGTGAGCGGCTCGCGAGTCTGGGTGGGCGGCAGCTTCACGGAGATCGGGTTGATCGGGCGCAACGGCATCGCGGCGCTCGATGTTGCGACCGCCGCGGTCACTCCCTGGGACGCGGACGCCAACGGATTCGTCTCCTCGCTCGCCGTGGACGGGAGCGTGGTCTACGTGGGCGGCACCTTCACCTTCATTGGCGGCGCGGCGCGCAACCGGCTGGCCGCGCTCAGCGCCTCGAGTGCGCTCGCCACCGGCTGGAACCCCGATGCGAATGGCGAAGTCTCCACGCTCGCGACCAGCGGAAGCACTGTCTTTGCCGGCGGCTCCTTCACGAGCATCGGCGGCACGGCGCGCAACTATGCCGCGGCGCTCGATGCCACGACCGGCGCGCTGACCGGTTGGGATCCCAACGCCAATGCACGGGTCACCCGGCTCGTGGTCCACGCCGGCAGTGTGTACGCGGGCGGCTTCTTCACGAGCATCGGCGGGGCCGTGCGCGGTCGAGCTGCCGCGCTGGACCCGGGCAGCGGCGCCGCCACCGCGTGGGACCCCAACGCGAGTGACGGTGTGTACTGCTTTGCGGTGAACGGGGACACGATGTACGTGGGCGGCGCCTACTGGAGCATCGGGGGCGTGACGCGCAACCGGCTCGCCGCGCTCGATGCCTCGAGCGGCGAACCCACCACGTGGGACCCGAACGCGAACGGCGTGGCGCGCGCGCTGGCCGTGAGCGGCGGCACGGTGTACGCCGGCGGCGACTTCACCACCATCGGCGCGAGCGGACGCAATCGAATCGCGGCGCTCGATGCCACGAGCGGCACTGCGGCCGGCTGGAATCCCGATGCGAGCGGCTCGATCCACACGCTCGCCGTGAGCGGGAGCACCGTGTACGCGGGAGGGGCGTTCACCACCATTGGCGGGGCGGCGCGCAATCGACTTGCGGCGCTCGATGCGGCGACCGGTGCTGCCACCAGCTGGGACCCGAACGCCAACAGCGTGGTGAACGCGGTCGTCGCGAGCGGTGGCACCGTGTACGCGGGCGGCGTCTTTTCGAACATCGGCGGAGCAACGCGCAACTTCATCGCCGCGCTAGACTCCGCGAGCGGCGTCGCGACCCCGTGGGACGCCAGCGCCAACAACCAGATACTGGCGCTGGCCCTGAAGGACGGAACGCTGTACGCGGGCGGCGCCTTCACGAACATCGGCGGCGCGGCGCGAAACCGGATTGCCGCGCTGGACGGTACGAGCGGAGTGGCCACCGCGTGGGACCCGGGCGCTTCGGGCGCGATCTATTCGCTGGCCGTGAGCGACAGCACGGTCTACGCGGGCGGCACGTTCACCAGCATCGGCGGTGCGGGACGAAACCGGCTCGCCGCTCTCGATGCCGCGAGCGGACTGGCGCGCGGCTGGAATCCCGATGCGAACAACGCCGTGTTCGCCCTTTCAGCCGGCGGCGGCAGGATCTACGCCGGTGGGGCATTCCTTCTGATGGGCGGTGCGCAGCGCCGGCACATTGCCGCCTTCTGGGACGACGGCGTGCTCGCGGTGCCCGGGACGCCGCGCGACCGACGGAGCATCGCGCTTGCGGTGAGCCCGAACCCGGCGACGAGCGCATTCCAGCTGCAGTTCGCGTTGCGCATGCCGGGCCGAGCGAAGGCCGAGGTTTTCGACGTCCGCGGCCGGAGGGTGAGGACGATCGGCGAGGGCGTGTTCGCGCCAGGCGCCCATCGGCTGACATGGGACGGCCGGGACCGCAGTGGCAGAACCGTTCCCGCGGGGATCTACCTGGTGCGGCTCGTCACGGATGAGGGCGGAGCGACGAAGCGGGTGTCGTGGATCGCGGGTCCGTAGGCGGGGCCCGAGCGCGAGCTCGCGGGTTGGCCGAAGAGGGGCGCGCCGTGTCCGGCATCCTGCATGGGGCCCCTCTCGCCGGAGCTGTCGAGGCTCGGGATGTGGGCCGGACGTCCTTTGGTGTGGCTGAGCCGCGCGCCTCCCGCCTATGCTTCGGCGCGTTCGCCCCTGGAGGAAGCCGTCATGCCCAGTCTCAGTGACGCGATCCGCTACGCCGAGAGTCCGGACACGGGTGAAGAGGAGCTTCGCCGCGCATGCGAGATCCTCGCGCTCGATACGCGCGGCGATCGTTCCGAACTTCGTGAAAGACTGCGGGCGCATCTGGACACCATGCACGCCGAGCGTCCGGTCGTGTGCCTGAATCCCGGGCCACTCGCGCGTCGTGGCATGGGGGTTGGCTTTGCGGTGCCGCGGCCCGGCTCGGACGAGCACGCCGAAGTGTTCACGGCGGAGATCGCGCTCGTGCCCGACGTGCCCGACTTTGCCGCGATGCTCGCCGGGCAACTCGAAGTGACGAAGGCGCTGGTTGCCACCTTCGGCGAGTCGCATGCCGGCCTACGCTATGCGCCCGGCAAGTGGAGCGTGCGCGAGACCATCGGACACCTGGCCGACTGCGAACGCGTGCTGGGGTACCGAATGCTGCGCGCGTTGCGCGGCGACGCGACGCCACTTTCGAGCTTCGACCAGAACGCGTACACGGAGTCGGCGCGCTTCGAGCGCCGACCAATCGCAGACGTGATGGACGAGTTCGCGGCGGTTCGCGCCGTCACCACTGCGCTGATCCGAGGTGCGGACGCAGACGGCTTTGCGTTCCGCGTGCCGGTGGGCAAGGGCTCGATCACCGCCCGCGCACTCGCATACCTGATCGCCGGCCACGAGCGTCATCACCAACAACTCCTGCGCGAGCGCTACTTGCCGATGTTGCCCAGCGCGAGTGGCGAGGAATCGTCGAGGTGAGGGCGGGCAGCAGGGGTTTCTCAGGGCGGGCCCGATCATGAAGGCGCTTCGCCTGCTCGCAGTCCTGACATCAGCGGCGCTGCTCGCGATCGGCCCGAGATACGTCGCGCACGCAAGCTCGCGGGTCGTCTGGCGACCGGACCTGTCGCGAGCAGAGGACAGCTGCCCTCCGTCTCGCCCGAGTGTGGAGCTCGTTGCGATTCACCGAGCGAAGGGACATCGGAAGTTCTACGGGAAGGTGCCCCGCTCGGGGATGTCGGACACGCTGATCATGCTGGACGAGATCTCGTCCTTCGATGCCGACGGGCTGTTGGAACTGCGGGTATGCGCTCACGACGACCGTGCGTCAATGGAGCGGCTGGGCTGGCGAGCTCGAGTCGTGGCGGGAGAGTTGCCCGGGTTGGTCGGAGGAACGGTGCCCAGTTCTGACTATCTTCGACGCGATCCGTCTCATGCCTCATCAGACTCGAGCGGGCAGATTCTCTACCTGACCTGGAAGGATTGGAGTCCGCCGATGGGCGCTCGTCGCGACTCGCTGCGCGCAGGCATCGTACTGAGCTGCGTGGACCGAGCGGCGAACGAAAGCAGCTATTCGGACACGCTCTGGGTCAGCGCGCCGGCGAGGTGAGAGTTCGCACCGACCCAGGGCAAGCCACCGGGGCTGCCGGCCCCCCGCCCGGACGGGCAGAGCAGCGGTTTCCCAAGCATGACGCGCACGGTTTGATCACTTGTGCGCGAAGCTCGCGAAGTGACATCGCTGCAACAGAAACACGAGCGCCCCAGCGGCTTAGGCTGCTGGGGCGTTCGTCACGCTTGGAGGTTCGTGGAGTGCGGCGGAGTCGTGAGGAAGCGGGACGTGGTAGCAAAACGGTAGCAAGTCGCACCGTGGTTCGCCCGGCGTCCTAATCGGCTTCGGGAGCTTCCTCGAGGGCGGCGAGCGCGGCGGCAGTTGTGGCTTGCCGGACGCTAGGAATGAACGTGAAGCCTCGAGCTGAAAGTTCAGTGATGTTGCTGCTGAACCGAGTGCGACTCTCGGCAACAGTGGAGAAGTAGTCCCGAAACGGTCCTGAAACGCTGGCCGCCCAGTCGGGGGACGATGGGCGAGGGAGCAGAATCTCGCGATAGCGCTGGCCAACGTCTTCCCGGTTCGTCTGCATGAGCGTCACTCGCCGCCACTGATTGCGAACCTCGGTTAGCGAAAGCGCCCAAAGCAGGTAGAACGGCGACCAGCCTTGCTTCGTCCCGCCGGCAATCCGCAGGATGAAGACTTCCTTCGTGATCAAGACCTCTTCCTCGCCCGGAAGAAGCAGCGCGAACTCTCCGATGTTGCTTGATGCCCGGTTCGGCGAAATGAGGTCCCACGCGCTCAGGCCGCTATGTTCATTGCCCCAAAACTTGCGCGCCAGCTCAAGCGGAACACGGTTGGTTGGGTTGATGTTTACTCGCAGAGCGCGCAGGTCCGACACCTTGATGTAGGGAACCGTGCCAACTCGCTGGTCATTCCCGGGGCTGCCATGTCCCCCGAACAGTTGCAGCGTGCCTTCGTCAAGTAGCTCCCCGATGCTCACAGCCGTCAGGGCGTGGGCTTCGCAGAGCGCCCTGAACGGCTGCAGGTATCTCGGGTCGTAGTAGGTAGGCACGATCACTTGAGCCTTCTGAACTTCCTTGAGCGAGCGGCGAGAAGCGCCAGGAGGCAGCACCCCCTTGAGGTAGGCTTCAACGTGTTCGTTGAGTTCGTCGTCAACGGTCTCAGTTCTTTGGCCGGATGTAGGATCGACGCGGTACTTGGTGAGGCCCTTCTTGTAGAGGCCGCACGTCTTGGGGTTAAGAAAGACCACCGTATCGCTCTTGGGCTGACGAGAGGCCATCGCCTACCGGACCTTTTCTAGGATGTAGAAGTTCGTCTTGGCGCGGCAGAACCCGGCGAAGGCTTCCATCGGGACATTGACGGCGACGCGGGGGACCAGCTTGCCGAGCATCCAAGTAGTCACGTACGTGTAGCTCGGAGAAAAGAAGTAAGTCTCGGGCAGGATGATTCCGATTCGACCTCCAACCCGGAGCAGGCGGTACGCGCGTTCGAGAAAGGCGAGCCCGATTTCAATGTCCTCGAATTCGCCTGTTCGTGCCTTCGCAAGTTCGAGTTCGGCCTGCTGCGCATCAGTTGCAGACACGGTCAGATTGATTCCGAATGGCGGGTTGGTGACGACCACGCTGAAGCGACCGTCTTTGAAGTTCGCACCGAGCAAGTGCGGGTACTTTGTCGCCCATTGATGCGTGTTGACCGAGTCTCCTCGGACGCAGTTGGCGGAACCGTCGCCGAGGATTTGCATGACCGCCTTGGCCAGTTTCACGGCCACGGCGTCCTTGTCGATCCCATGAATATGCTTCTGTGCCCAGCGGGAAAGTTCGGGTCCCATGTGCAGGCTTCGCCCGAGTTCGAGCATCACTTCCACAAGAAATGCGCCCGTGCCGCAGGCTGGGTCGATGACGATATCGTCCCACGTTATTTGAAGCAGCCTGATGCCCGCATGCACGACAGGTTGCGGGGTGAAGTACTGCCCCTCGCCGCCCTTCAGGGCTTCAGTCCTCAGCACCTGGAAGCCGAGAGCGATGGTCTGCGCTCCGAGGTCAAGCAGTTTCAGGCGCTCCAAGTTCTCCGCGCAGTGGTAGAGCGTGTCGTCGGCCAACGTCAGTTGTTGGTCGCGCGGGTCGGTGAATACGTCCGGATAGAGCTTCGTGAGGCTCACAAACCGGTCCTTTAGATGCTTGGCGGTTTGCTCCGCAGTCGCCATCGCGCGGAAGTCAACCGGTTGGGCCGGGTTGGTCCGAGCCTTCTTGTCGCTTTCCAGCTTGATGAGCAAGACATTGCACAGCTGATTGAGCTGGTCTTCGCGCCGGGTGACATTGGCGTCACGCGCGACGATCACATCCGTCATCCGCCTCAGGATGCGCTGGAGCACTTCTCCGCTTGGTGATGGCATGTCGGTGAACGTAAGGCGCAGTGCGTCGGCCTTAATCGGTTCCCCGGGGGCGGGTATGTCGGCAACGACTCTTCGGCGGTGAATGAACTTGCCCTGATGTCGGTAGATGAAGACAGCAGGCGCGGCCGGTTCGGCAGAGTTCGCCCAGATGCCGAGTCGGACATGAGGCTCGAGCGCAAGGTAGGACTCAAGTTGCGCGACGCCCTCTTCTTCGTCGGGTTGTTTGCACTCGATGATGATATGCAGGTGCGGCGGCAGATTGACCTTGCTGGAGCTTTCAAAGACGGCGATGTCGCAAGGAAACCCCTCAAAGCTACGGCCCTTCTCGCGCTTGGTTGCCTCACTGGGTGACTTAGGAACCCGCCACTCTGACTTCCCAAATCGAAGCTGCCCGAGGCCCCATCCTCGCTCGACCAAGAACTCGACGAGCGGAGCAACAACCAGTGCCTGCTCGGGGCTCTTGGATTTGATCGCCTCGGCGATCGCGCCACCACTTGCTGAGGACTTGCCAGAGTAGAGCGCGCCGAAGTCTGCTGGAACCTCGGCTGAGGGAGCTCGCTTGGAAGTCGCCTTCGCTGACACCTTCTTCGAGGATTGCTTCAAGGCCATGGTGATGATTGCCGTTCTTGGACGACGCTCAGGAGGGGGAACCGTGGGCAAGGTCAGGCAGTCTACGCCAGAAGGGTAGCAGGATCGATGCGGGCAAAGGCAAGCGGCTCGAGTTCGACCGTAAGGGTTCGCGGCACCGCGCCTCTCTTGGCTATACAACACATAACTCAACGAGCACCGCCGGAAGCCGTAGGAACCCGGAGCATGTCGGAGCGTCACCGTGAGGCAGTCGGGTCGAGTCGGGCACGCGAGTTCCCTCGTTCAAGGGCACCAAAGGCCGGGTGCAAGCCGGACCCCTTGACGACCGTGGTATAATAAGGGCAACAAGGGGTCACGCCCGGCTGTTCCACTGCCGGGTAGCGGTCGCGATCATTCGCGCCGCGTTGGCGTCGCTCTCGATGCCGTAGCTAGTGGGTTCTTCACCCACGTTCTGGATTCCCCTTCCGTTCACAGGATGAGTGTGTCCGCTGGCGTCGGCCCGCGCGCGAAGTTGCGCCGGGTCTTTTTCGTGCCCTGCACGATTCGCGGCGGCTTCGGCGTGCCCTCGTCACCCGGGCGCACTCGTTCCCGATTGGTCGTGAGCCGCGCCGGTCATGGAGACCGGGCGGAACGGGGGAAGTGATGGGAAGGAAGCGCAAGGGGCAGTGGGTGGACAGGCGGCAGGCTCGTTGGGAAGCCGAGGCGGAAGCGGAGGCGTACCGGGTTGCCTTGGAAGAATCGCCCGAGGTCGAGTTCGACGAGAACGACGTGGCCGTGCCTGTGGGCACGATCACCGGGCGCACGGGCGAGGACGTACCGGAGCCGGTGAATCCGTGGCAAGCGGCAATCATGGGCACGGTGCGCGAGGTGGCGAAGATGTTCCGGGTGCACTGGAAGACGGTGGAAATCTGGCGGCGGCGCGAGGGTCTTCCTTGTGTCCGAATTCGCGGGGTCATACGGTACGACTTCAGCGATGTCCTTCGCTGGGCTTCGGCAAGGAAGGAGGGCGTCT
>JADLGX010000477.1 GCA_020849095.1 Candidatus Eiseniibacteriota bacterium | reverse complement strand
GGCGATTCCTGTCCGAGGTCGAGGGGCTCGACGAAGAGCACTTCACCCGGCGTCCTCCGTCCGGTGGCTGGTCGGTGGCTCAGGCAGTCGAGCACATCGCGCGCTCCGAAGCGGTCATGGCCAAGGGGTTCAAGCTCGCGGCCGCGGGCAAGCTGGCCGTCCGGAGCGAGTTCGCGGACGTCTTTCGCCGGCTGCTCTGGACGTTCGGTATCTACCGGCTCGTGAGCATTCGCACGACTCCCGCGCTGGACCCGGAAAAATCCGGGACTCGCGCGGAATCGCTGGCGCAGCTCCGGCTCAATCGTGAGAATCTGCTGTCAGCCGTTCCTTCGGGGCCCCTCACCGGGTTCCGTCTGCGTCACCCGGTGTTCGGTCCGCTGAACGGCGAAGAGATGCTCCGCTTCGCCGCGCTGCACGAGGAACGGCACCGGCTCCAGATAGTCCGAATCAAGCGATCGCTCGGCGTGCGCTGATTCCGCGCGCCACGGCGTCCCCCGTCCCACCAAACTCGCAGATGAGGCCATGGGAATCGCACTCCAGAAACGCCTGCTCACCACCAGGTTCGAAAGCCCGATCCACGAAGTGCTCATCAACGTCATGCTCGCGAACACGTTCGTGCGCATGCGGCTCGACGAGGCCTTCGACGAGACCGAGCTGACCTTTCCCCAGTACAACCTGCTGCGCATTCTCAACGGCGCCTACCCGGCCGGCTACGCGCGGGGTGAGATCTCGCGCCGCATGATCGACCGCGCTCCCGACATGACGCGCATGATCGACCGGCTGGTCAAGCGCGGGCTGGTCGAGCGCGCGCGCTCGGGCGAGGACGCGCGCCAGGCGATCACCACGATCACTCCCAAGGGCCGGGCGCTGGTGGGCAAGGTGAACTCGCGCGTGGGCGCGGTGCACAAGCACATGGGCGAGATCCTCACCGAGAAGGAAGCCCGCGAACTTTCGCGCCTGTGCGAGAAGCTCTACGGGTTCGCCGAAGCCCAGGACGAAGACGCCGGGGAGTAGCCGCTCAGCCGCCGATCGAACTCATGCCGCGCTCGGGCTGGCGGAACTCGGCCTGCCCGATGAGATGGCCGGGCTGCTTGCGCAGCACGGCGTCGCGCATGAGCTGTTCGATCGCGCCGTCGTCGGCGCCGCCGCGCAACAGCGCACGGAAGTCCCACTCCTTCAGCGCGAACAGGCAGGTGCGCACCTGGCCGTCGGCGGTGAGCCGGATGCGGTCGCAGCTGCCGCAGAAGGGGTTCGACACCGAGCCCACGAAACCCACGCGCCCCTTGCCGTCGCAATAGCGCCACGGCCGCGCGGGCGCGCTGGGATCGTCGCCCTCCTCGGGCTCCAGCGGATACACGGCGTGGATCGCGTCGTGCGTCTCGGCGGCGCTCACCAGTTTTTCGCGGTCCCACTTCTGCTGGAAGTCGAGCGGCATCCACTCGATGAAGCGCAGCTCGAGTCCCTCGTCGCGCGCCCAGCCGGCCAGCGAGACGATCTCGTCGTCGTTGAAGCCACGCATGAGCACGGTGTTGATTTTGATCGGCGCGAAGCCCGCCCTCCGGGCGGCGTCGATGCCCATGAGCACGTCGGCCAGCCGGTCGCGGCGCGCGATCTGCACGAAGCGCTCGCGCACCAGAGTGTCCAGGCTGATGTTGACGCGCGACAGCCCGGCCTCGCGCAGCTCCGCCGCCATCTCGGCCAGCTTGATGCCGTTGGTGGTGATGCTCAGGTCGAGCGCGGGAGAGAGCGCGCGCAGCTGGCGCACCAGCGTGGCGAGCTCGCGGCGCACGGTGGGCTCGCCGCCCGTCAGGCGCACGCCGGTCACGCCGCACTCCACCGCCACGCGGGCGATGCGCACGATCTCCTCGTACGTGAGGATCTGCTCGTGCGGAAGCCACGGCATGCCTTCGGCGGGCATGCAGTAGGTGCAGCGCAGGTTGCAGCGGTCGGTGACCGAAATGCGCAGGTCACGCACCGTGCGGCCGTGCGTATCCACGAGGTGAGCGCGAGAGGGCATGCGAACGGGGTTTCCCAGCGGCCGGGTCTGGCGGCGCAACGCGCGCCGCGAGCGCCGACCTTACGGGAAGCGCACGGGAAGCGGCAATCGCGCAGCGTGCCGCGGCGCGCGATCGCCCGGAGGAACCCGGAGTCCGGGCGCCGCACCGGGAGGCCTCCACGGTGTGGCGCACCGGCTGGTCCGGCGGCACTGGTTTGACGGTCCCGCGCACGCGTCCTAGCGTGCCGAGCAGTCGGCGAGAGGCGTTTGCCGCTTTTGGCGGCCTCGCGACCGGCGGGGCGTCCTCCGCCAAACCCCGTCCCACCCTCGATGGTTCCCGGGAGATCGCGTGAAGCTGGCCGGCCGACTGGTTCTGGTTCAGGCAGACATCACCACGCTCGACGTGGACGCGATCGTCAACGCCGCAAATGCCGCGCTGGCCACCGGTGGCGGCGTCTGCGGCTGCATCCACCGCGCCGCCGGCCCCGAGCTGGCCGAGGCCTGCGAGGACTGCGGTCCGTGCCCGACCGGCGAGGCCCGCATGACGCCCGGATTCGACCTCAAGGCGCGCTGGGTGATCCACGCGGTCGGTCCGGTCTGGCGCGGTGGCGCGCAGGGCGAGGACCGGCTGCTCGCGGCCAGCTATCGCCACGCGCTGGCGCTGGCGGCCGAAGAGGGCCTGGCGACCATCGCGTTCCCGGCGATCAGCACGGGCAGTTACGGTTTCCCGCTCGAAAAGGCCACGACGATCGCGCTCACCGAGATCGCCGCGGCGCTCGAGCACGAGGGCACCAGCCTGCGCGTGGTCACCTGCGCCTGCTTCGATGCCGCGACGCTCGCGGCCTACGAAAAGGTGCGGCAGGAGCTGGACCTCTAGATTCCACTCCGGCGGGCCGATGACTCCGGCGTACGTCACTGCGAGGGAGGAGCGATGCGCTCACTGTCCCACCTCGTGGGGCGGCCCCTCCTCGCGACGGTTCTCGTTCTCACGCTGTGCGCGCCGGTGCTGCAGCCGGCGCCGCCGGCCCATGCCTATCGCCGCGGAAGCGCCGCCGACTCCGTCGCGCGCCTGATTCCGTCGGAGCCCGTCGTCGTCGAGATCCTCTCGCCCAAGTATTCCAAGGCGGTCGAGGACATCGCCGTGCAGATGGAGGCCGCCGCGCGCCGGAATCCCGGCTGGTTCCAGGCCTACACGCACCGCCACAAGCGCCCGCTGCCGTATCACCCCAATCTCGGCGTGCCCAAGCCCGCCTACCAGCAATACCTGGACGAGGCGGCCAACACTCCGCTCGCGGTCACGCAGCGCGCCACGCTCACGTTCAAGCGCGAGGGCAAGGGCGCGCGCTGGGTGCTGAGCGGCTGGGGCAAGCTCGCGCCCATCAACGGCACGGTGATCGACCTGGACCAGGGCTACGCGCGCAACCGGCGCG
>JADLGX010000476.1 GCA_020849095.1 Candidatus Eiseniibacteriota bacterium | reverse complement strand
GCAGCTCGGGCTCACCCGGAACAGCGACCCGCAGGCCTACGCCACCGGCGTGAAGGAGCTGTGGGAGGTGCCCGCGGGCCAGGCGAAGAAGGGCGCGGTGATCCACACGATGAACTGGCCGCTGCCCTCCGACACGTTCGGCGGCGGCTTCATCTACGGCATGAGCGACACGGTGTGGGCGATCGGGTTCGCCACCGGGCTCGACACCGCCGATCCCACCAGCGACCCGCACGCCAACCTGCAGCGCTTCAAGACCCATCCGCTGGTGCGCAAGCTGATCGAGGGCGGCAAGCCCATCGCGTACGGCGCCAAGGCGATTCCCGAGGGGGGCTGGTACGCCATGCCCAAGCTGTCGGCCGACGGCCTGCTGCTGGCGGGCGACTCGGGCGGCTTCCTGAACGGCGGCCGGCTCAAGGGCATCCACCTGGCGATCAAGTCCGGCATGCTGGCGGCGGAGACGCTGTTCGAGTGCCTGAAGGCCAACGACTTCTCGGCGGCGAAGCTCGCGGCCTACGAGACCAAGGTCGCGCAGTCGTGGGCGGCCGACGAACTGCGCGGCATGCGCAACTTTCACCAGGCGTTCGACGGCGGGCTTTGGCAGGCGCTGCCGCGCACGGGCTTCCAGATGTACATGGGCGGGCGCGACCCGTTCGGCGACCGGCTCAAGGGGCACGCCAGCCACGAGCGTGTGCGCAAGCTCCGCGACGTGCATCCCGGCGGCAAGCCCGAGCCGATGAAGTTCGACGGCAAGCTCACGTTCGACAAGCTGGCCGACGTCTACCTGAGCGGCACCATGCACGACGAGGACCAGCCCGTTCACCTGGTGGTCGCCGACACGAGCGTGTGCGCCACCAAGTGCCGCGAGGAGTACGGCAACCCCTGCCAGCACTTCTGCCCGGCGGCCGTGTACGAGATGGTGCCCGACGAGTCCAAGCCGGGCGCGCTGCAGCTTCGCATCAACGCGTCCAACTGCGTGCACTGCAAGACGTGCGACATCGCCGACCCGTACCAGATCATCACGTGGACCACGCCCGAGGGCGGCGGCGGGCCGAACTACAAGCAGCTCTGACACGCGCGGGCGGCGTTCCGGGGCAGGGCCGTCCGGGTGTATGTTGGCCGCGGCCAGCCCAACTCCACGCTCATTCGAGGTGCGCTCGTGTTCCGTCGATCGCTCGTCTTCGCCCTGCTGTTCTCGTGCGGCGCGCTGCTCTCGTCGTGCGCCGTGCCCAATGCCGCCGACTCGCTGGGCCCGAGTGTGTACGAACCGCCGCCCATGCCGAGCGCCAAGCTGGGACTGCCGCCCGCCTACCGCGTCTTTCACGACGAGCTGGTGGAGTACGGCGACTGGACGCTGATCGAGCCGTACGGCTGGTGCTTTCGTCCCGACGTGAACTTCGTCGCGTGGCGCCCCTACCAGCAGGGCTGGTGGGAGCCTTCCGACACGTACGGCTGGATCTGGAACTCGAGCGAGCCGTTCGGATGGATCACCTATCACTACGGCGCGTGGTTCTACGACCGCTTCCAGGGCTGGGTGTGGCAGCCGGGACCGGTGTGGGGACCGGCGTGGGTGGCGTGGGCGCAGGTGGACGACTACATCGGCTGGGCCGCGCTCGCGCCCGCCACGATGGCCGACGTGGGCGACGTTCCCGGCGGCACGTTTCAGTACGTGAGCGCGCAGCAGCTCGCCTCCTCCAACGTGAGCACGCAGGCGCTGTACGTGACGCGGCTGGCGGGCACGCGCGGCACGCTGCGCGCGATCGAGAACCTCGACCGCGTCCACGGCGCCGCGTTCAACCGCGGCCCGGACTTCCTCATGCTGCAGCGCATGGGCGTGCCCGTGCCGCAGCACGTGGACGCCGAGAACTTCCGGCGCGCCGCGCTGCCGGACGGGCTCGCGCTGCCCGACGAGGCCGACCTGATCGATGCGTCGCGGCGCCTGGTGGACGTGGCCGCGCGCGAACTCGATCGGCTCCGCACCGACGGCGTCGCGCCGCCGCCGGTCGGCAACACGCTGCAGCCCGGCACCGGCACTCCGCGCATCAAGCCCGCGCCCAAGCCGCCGGCCGCCGATCCCGACTCGCTGCGGGTGAAGCGCCCGCGGACGCCGCGCGATCCGGTGGCCCCCAAGCCGCGCAAGCGTCCGGCCGCGGAACCCGACTCCACGGCACGGTGACCGGACCGCTCCGCACGCGGTCGTGGGCATGATGCTCCCCATGATGCCTTCCAGGACGCCCAAGCAGCAGCTGGTCGATCGCGCGCTCGCCATGGGCTTCGAGAGCGCGCGCGTGGCGGCGGTCTCGCCGCTCGAGGCGCAGGCGCACTACGAGGCGTGGCTGGCCGCCGGCCGCCATGGCGAGATGACGTGGCTGGCGTCGGAGAAGCACCGCGCGCGCCGCGCGAATCCCGAACTGCTCGTGAGCGGCATCCGCTCGGTGCTGTGCGTCGCGCTCTGCCATCCACCCGGGGCGGACGAAGAGCGCGACCGGCGCGTGGGGCGCATCGCGCGCTATGCCGCGGGCGAGGACTACCACCGCGTCATGAAGGACAAGCTGCTCGCGCTCGAAACCTGGATCCGCACCGAGCTGTTTCCCGGCTCGGGATCGCTCTGGTATTCGGACACGGGCGCCATCCTGGAGCGCGGCTGGGCCGAGCGCGCCGGGATCGGCTGGGTGGGCAAGCACTCCGGCGTGCTCTCTCCCACCCTCGGATCCTGGTTCCTGCTCGGGCAGATCCTCATGGATCGCGCCCTCGAACCCGACGAGCCCGTGGGCAAGGACCACTGCGGCACCTGCACGCGCTGCCTGGACGCCTGCCCCACGCGCGCCATCGTGGCGCCCTGGCAGGTGGACGCGCGGCTGTGCATTTCGTACCTCACCATCGAGCATCGCGGCGTGATCGCGCGCGAGCTTCGCCCGCTGATCGGCGACTGGATCTTCGGCTGCGACCTCTGCCAGGAGGCCTGTCCGTGGAACCGCTTCGCCCCGCCGGCGCGCGAGGCGCGGCTGCACGGCCGCTCGCTGGAGGGCTGGACGCTGGAGCGATTCCTGTCCATCGGCGAGGATGCGTTTCGGGCGTTGTTCGCCGAGAGCCCGATTCGTCGCGCCGATCGCGAAGGCTTCGTGCGCAACGTGTGCGTGGCGCTGGGCAACCGGCGCGACGAAACAGCGGCGCATGCGCTGGCCCGCGCGCTCGAGCACGACGCGTCGCCGGTCGTCCGCTTGCACGCGGCGTGGGCGCTGGGGCGCATCGGCGGTGCGGGTTCGCGCGCGGCGCTGGCTCGCGCCGTGACCCGGGATGCCGACGCGCAGGTGCGCGAAGAGGCGAAGCTCTCGATCGCGGAAGGATGCGCATGAAACTCGTGATGACGCTGCTGCTGGCTGCGCTCGCCGTCCTGGCGCCGGATGCCCGGGCGGGTTCGCGGCGTCCGCTGATTTTCGGCGCCGACCTGTCGTCCCTCCCCCGCGTCGAGGCCGCGGGCGGGACGTTTCACGACGGCGACAGCACCGCCGACGCGATCACGCTGCTGAAGCGCGCGGGTTGCACCAGCGTGCGGCTGCGGCTGTGGCACACGCCCGAGGGCGGCGACTGCGCGCTCGCCCCCACGCTGGCGATGGCGCGGCGCGCGCACGGCGCGGGCATGACTGTTCTGCTCGACCTGCACTACAGCGACACCTGGGCCGATCCCGCGCACCAGACCACTCCCGCCGCTTGGCAAGGGCTGGCGCTCGCCCCGTTGTGCGACAGCGTGCGCGCCTACACGCGCGACGTGCTGGCGGCGTTCGTGGCGCAGGGTACGCCGCCCGCGTGGGTGCAGATCGGCAACGAGATCGACGGCGGCCTGCTGTGGGACGTGGGCCGGCGGCACGGCGCGATCGAGAGCCGCACGAACCTGGCGCTGCTGCTGCGCGCCGGCGCGACCGGCGCGCGCGAGGCGTCGCCGCGCACGCAGATCGTCGTTCACTTCGCCAACGGCGGAACGCGCGACGCGGCCGAGGAGTTCTTCACGCAATTGGACGAGCGCCAGGTGCCGTTCGACGTGATGGGACTGTCGTACTACGCGTGGTGGCACGGCACACCGGCGCAGCTGGCAGCGACGCTCAACGGGCTGGCCGCGCGCTTCGGCCGCGACGTGGCGGTGGTCGAGACGGCGCACCCGTGGACCACGTCGTGGTTCGACGACACGCACAACGCCGTGGGCAAGCTCCCCGCCGGCGCGCGGCCCGCCACGCCCGAGGGCCAGGCGGAGTTCGCGCGGGAGGTGCGCGCGATCGTGGCGCGTGTGCCGGGCGGCCGCGGGCTGGGCTTGTGGTGGTGGGAGCCCGCGTGGCTGGCCACGCCCGGCGCCCAGTCGCCGTGGGAGAACTGCGCGCTGTTCGACGAGAAGGGGCGAATGCTGCCGGCGGCGAGGGTGCTGGGCGGGCGGTGACGGCGGACTACTCGCCCTCCGGCGCTCCCGGGAGCGGCGTGCCGCGCACCCACTCGGCGTCGCCGCCTTCGAAGTGCTCCTTCTTCCAGATGGGCACGCGCCGCTTGAGTTCGTCCATCACCCAGCGGCAGGCGTCGAAGGCGGGCCCGCGGTGCGCCGAGGCCACCACGACGACCACGCTCGCTTCGGCGGGCGGCACCTCGCCCAGCCGGTGGGCGATGACGCAGGCCGCGATCTCGAAGCGCCCGGCCGCCTCGCGCTCGAGCGCCTGCAACTCGCGCAGCGCCATGGGCTCGTACGCTTCGTAGGCCAGCCGCGCCACGCGGCGGCCCTCGTGGTGGTCGCGCGTGGTGCCCAGGAACGTGAGCACCGCGCCGCAGTCCTCGCGCCGGAGCGCGTCCGTCATGGCGGCCACGTCGAGCGGGCCGTGCGTCAACGAGGGCATGCGCTCAGCCCCCGCTGACCGGGGGCAAGAGCGCCAGCTCGGCGCCCTCGCGAAGCGGGTCGGCCGCGCGCACCAGCACACCGTCCTGCGCCACGGCCAGATGGGAGCGCAGCGAGGCCAGCGCCGGGTGCTCGCGCGCGATCGCGTCGAGCGCGTCGCGCACGCAGCTTCCCTCGGGCAACGACAGCGTGGCGTTCGCGACGCCGGCGCGCTCCCGCGCCTGGGCGAAAAAGAGCACGTTCAGTTGCATCGGGTTTGGTTCCTCCGGTAGTGCCAGCCTATGCTGGCCCGATGAACGACCCCACGCAAGCCGGTCCGCCGGGATTCGAATCTCCCGGGCCCTCGGGGCCCGATGTGCCCGTTCTGCCCGACGCGGCAGCGCCCCTCGTGACGCCCGCCGTTCCCGCGGGCCCGGATCCCGAGGCGCGCCGCATTTCGCGCGGGCTGTTCGTGTGGCTCATGGTGATCGCGTTCGGCGGGCTGGTGAGCACGCTGTTCAGTCACCCGGAGGCCGCGTTCTTCTTCGCCGCGGCCGGCGTACTCATTCTGGCGCAGGCGACCGACGCCGCCGTCGCGGTGAGCGGCTACCGCGAGTGGGTGCAGTCGAACGTGCCGCGCGGCGAGTTCCGCGGCCGGCTGTTCCGCGCCATCGTGCGCGCGCTGGTGCCCATGACGGGAGTGCTCTTCTTTCTCGGCATCGGGGCGTGGGCGCAATCCGAGAACGGCCAGTTGTTGGCGCACCGCCAGGCGGCGGGCTGGAGCTACGCCGCTGCCGTGATCTGCGCGCTGCTGGTGTGGCGCCCGGCGGCCGACCTGGTCACGAGGCTCTGCTTTCGCTCGGGCGCCGTCGGCCGCACACGCCGGCTGACCGCACGCATCGTGGTGATGATGCTGCTGCTGCCCGTTCCCATGCAGCTGCTGTTTCCCGAGCTGATGGCGGCGCTCAAGGCGACGGAGGAACCGCTCGCGACGCCGGGCGGACTGATCGGCCAGATGATCGGAGAGATCGCGCTTGCCGCCGCGGGCGTGGGGCTGCTGGTGCGGCGCAACTGGAGCGAGACGCTCGAACGGCTGGGCATGGTGGCCATGAAGCCCGCGCACTACGGCGTGGCGCTGGTCGGGCTGGTGGCGATCATCGTCTTGAACACTGGCGCGGAGTGGAT
>JADLGX010000626.1 GCA_020849095.1 Candidatus Eiseniibacteriota bacterium | reverse complement strand
TGGGGAAATTTCACGGTTTGAAAGGGCCCGGTGCGTTTTGGTTGATTCCGATCATTGATAACGCCACAATGTGGATTGATCATCGTGTGATGGTCACATCCTTTTCGGCAGAAAAGACTCTCACCAAAGATACCGTGCCAGTGGACGTGGATGCCGTATTGTTCTGGGTGGTGTGGGATGCGGAGAAAGCCGCGCTTGAAGTAAAGGATTACCAGAGCGCGATTTCGTGGGCAGCACAGACCGCACTGCGTGAGATCATTGGGCAAATGTCGCTCGCCGATATTCTGGTCGGCCGCGCAAAAATGGATGAAGAGCTACAGAAGATCATTGACGAGCGTTCCACACCCTGGGGCGTAACCGTACAATCTGTGGAGATTCGCGATGTGGTAATCCCTCAGGTTCTAGAGGACGCCATGTCGCGCCAAGCGCAGGCAGAACGCGAACGACAAGCCCGCGTGATCCTCGGCGAATCAGAGCAACAGATCGCAGCTTCGTTTGCCGAAGCATCGCAAGCGTACATCAATAATCCCACCGCGCTCCATTTGCGTGGGATGAACATGCTGTTTGAAGGCCTGAAAGAAAAAGGCGCGCTCGTGATCGTTCCATCCTCCGCTGTGGACACGATGAATCTCGGCGGTCTCAGTGGAATGGTTTCGCTGGCGCAAAATAACCTACCAAAAGACAAGTAAATCGTTTCACGTGAAACGAAACAGAAAAGAGAAAAAATGACTACCAAAACAACTTCAATGATTGTACTGGGCTTGATTGTGATCGCTGCCATTGCTGGCCTGGCTCTTTGGAATCAGCTTCCAGACCAAATGGCTTCCCATTGGAATGCCAATGATGAAGTGGACGGAACCATGCCAAGATTCTGGGGCGTGTTCCTGCTACCACTGATCACGTTGGGAATGTTCGTATTATTCATCTTTATTCCCAACATCGATCCGCTAAAGGCAAACGTTGCGGAATTCCGCGAAACATTCAATCTTTTTATCGTGTTCTTCGTGGCCTTCATGCTTTATATCCACGCGCTGACCTTGGCATGGAGCCTCGGCTACAATAATTTCAAAATGAGCGCAGCCATGCTGCCGATGATCGGCCTGCTGTTCTTCTTTATCGGCTATATGTTGAAGAAGGCCAAACGCAATTTCTTCATCGGGATTCGGACCCCGTGGACTCTTTCCAGCGATACGGTCTGGAATAAAACACATCAACTCGGCTCGGCCCTGTTCATGCTTTCTGGAGCATTCGCCATCATTGGAGGATTCTTCGGCGGCATGCTGGCCTTCTGGTTGATGTTTGTTCCGCTGATGGGATCCACACTGTTTCTGGTGGTCTACTCTTATATTTTGTATCGTAATGAAATGAAGACCTAAACAAAAAGCGCGGCTTCAAAAGTGCCGCGCTTTTTGTTTCACGTGAAACCGCCCACGAGATATGACCACGGCCACAACACCGTCAGAGATTCTCACACACATCAGATAAATTCGGAGAAGAAATGTTTATTCCATATTCCATCATTGGCTACACAGGCATGATCCTATTGCCGCTTATTGCTGGTTTCTTCATCGCGAAGAAATTCAAGCTTGGCTTCAAAGATTTTCGCAAACTATTCAAAGCAGGCGCGTTGACTTTTATCGCATCACAAGTGCTGCATATTCCTGTTGTATATGGGCTGACTGCACTATTTTCAAACGGCATACTTCCATCGCCAGATAAATCCATAACACTGATCTTCAACGCGGTTGTGTTGGGTTTACTTGCGGGTATATTCGAGGAAACAGCTCGCTACATTTTATTCAAAACCATTCGCAAATCAACAGACACATGGAACAATGGAATCGTCATCGGGCTTGGGCATGGTGGCATTGAGGCGATCTTGCTGGGCATCATCTCGATCTCAACAATGGCACAAATGATTGCCATGCGAGATCCGTCCAATCTTTCTGCATTGAACTTACCAGCCGATCAAGTTGGGCTTGTTCAAGAACAAATTAATGCATATTGGACTCAGCCCGATGTTATGCCTTTGTTCGGGTTTATGGAACGTATCTCAGCGATGAGTTTGCATATTGGCTTATCGATTCTTGTGTTGTACAGCATTGTCGCCAATCAAAAGAACTGGTTTTTGATTGCACTACTCTGGCATGCATGTGTTGATGCAGTGGCAGTTTATGTATTTCCAAAGATTACAGCTGGTGAAAATGTTGCCGTGGGTGTTTTTGGATTCGAGCTAATGATCTTGCTTTTAGGTGTTGGGGTGTTGGCATATGCCATTCGACTCCGTACCAGCTTCCCCGTCAAAAATGAAGCGCCAGCAAAATAGAACATTTGTTCTGGTTTCAAGAATCAAAAAAATCCGCCGAAGAAAATCGTCGGCGGATTTTTTTGATTCTATTGATTATCCCAAATGCATCGGCATGATCACGTGTAGGAAATTATCGTCACCCACCGGCTTGATGACACCAGGCGCATTCGCCGCAGAAGTTTCCAACGCAACGTTCGGAGTCTTGATCACTTCCAAAGCCTCGCGCAAAAACTTAACGTTGAACGCGATCAACACACTGCCGCCATCCACAGTCGCTTCAACGATGGTCTCGTTTTTGCCAGTCTCTTCAGATGTAGCGGAGATTTCCACTTCACTTGGCTGCATTTCGCCATTCGATTGTTTGATGTCGAAACGGGCAACGTTCGAACCTTCACGCGCAAAGATCTCAGCCTGCTTGCAAGCCTTGAGCAGCGATGCTGTGGAAACCAGCGTGCGTGATTTGTAACTACGCGGAATGATCTGCTGATAATCCGGGAATGTCCCATCGATCAATTGCGAAACAACTTCAACGTCCTTCACACGGAATAAAACCTGACCACGATTCTTCGGCGCAACCATGTAAATGGGTTCTTCATGATCCGAAGCCACGCGAGCCAGTTCACTCAACGCGCGTGACGGAATGATCAAATTCAACGGCTGGGGCACGGGATTCGAAAGGACTGCCTTGCGAACCGAAAGACGGAAACCATCTGCCGCTGCCATCGTAAGTTTGTCCTTTTCCACATGCATCAACACGCCCATCAACACAGGGCGGGCTTCATCGGTGGATGCAGCAAAGACAACCTGCTGGATCATCTCCTTAAAATCAGCCACGTTTAATTGAACAGCGCCATCCATTTCAGGCACAGGCAGCGGAGGGAATTCCTGCGCATCAATGCACTTGATATCGTTATTCGAAGTGCCGCCTTTTACATGCAGGTTTTGAGTCTTCACATCCAATGCCAACTGCACCTGATCACCCGGCAAAGTATTCACCAAGTCAGCAAAGGTACGCGCAGGGACCGTGGTGGATCCTTCCTCGTCGATACGAGCCGCGATCCAACAGGTAATGCCCAACTCAAGGTTGGTGGCCGAAAGCCTCAAACGGCCTTCATCACTTGCGATCAAAATATTAGATAAAACAGGGAGAGTACTGCGCGGCGAAACGGCGCGGGAGACAATACTCAAACCGCGTGCAAGGTTTTCTTGAAGGACAGTTACTTTCATAGGTTATCGCCTCGGATGATTTTTTTGAAAGTATATCATTAACTAACCGCCGACAACCAAAGATATACCCAGAGACAATAATATAATCAGCAACTGGCACGCGAACAATCCTGCAAACACATAAGCTACATACGTCCACACTGGTGTTGCTTTTGCGGCAGATCGCGGGCGGATATCCTGCCCCTCCGCCAAAGCCTGCGCGGATAAAGCCGTTTGCCCAAAATCATTCATCCAGTAAACGCCCGCCGCATCATCATTGACGATGAGCCTGCTCCCGTCAAATGAGCGGATCCACGCCTCGACATGGTCGGGCAAATTCACAGCCAGTGAACCAGATAATACCAAGGCATTCGCTTTCACATCGGCAGGAATGGCTTCGCCCGCCTTCAGCACGGTCACGGGTAATTTAGGAGCCTGCCTGGCAAATACCGACTTGACCGCCTCGCCAAATTTCCCATCATGGTCAAAGACCACCACACGGAATTCCGATTGCTTTTCCTCCAATACATCAGCTTGCGCCGCGCCGTCTTTGCGCAACGCCATAAGGTGATAAGCCAATACCACAACGAATACGATCAATGCCTGCAAGGCTGTCAATATGCTGTTCAGAAAATCCTTTTCGACTTCGCCCTTCAATGCGGCCTGGATTAACAGGAAAATGATCATTCCTGCTGGCACCATTGTTCCCAGAACAGACGCGAACAAAGCCAGATATAAATATGCCTTTCTAACAATGGAGCGGCGCGCATGTCCACCGGTTTCGCCATCGGTGAGTGCCTCTATCTGCATGGGTCGCCATGTCATTAACCAGAGTGGCAGCCCCACAGCGATGACAGAAATTGCCGCGGCCAATTGTTTCAACACATAATCCGCCGCAATAACGTCCACGTTTTTATCTG
>JADLGX010000475.1 GCA_020849095.1 Candidatus Eiseniibacteriota bacterium | reverse complement strand
GCGTCACGCCGGGAGACTTGCGCATCGCGGTCATGACCTCCTGCAGCTTGGCGAGGTGCGGGACCTCGACCACGAACACGCCGCGCACCGTGTGGTGCTCGGCCTGCAGCCCGGCCGTGCGGATGTTCACCCCGGTCGCGGCGATCGCCTTGGCGAGATCGGCCAGCATGCTCGGACGGTCGTGCCCGGTCACCACGAGGCGCACCGGGAACGTGTCGCCGCTGCGCGAGTCCCACTCGACCGACATGCGGCGCTCGGCCGGCACGCGGTTGCCGAATGTGTTGGGGCAGTCCTGACGGTGCAGCGACACGCCGCGCCCGATCGTGACGATGCCCACCACGGGATCGCCCGGCACGGGCTGGCAGCAGCGCGCGTAGCTCACCATGACGTTGTCGATGCCCTGGATGCGCACCCCGCCGCTGGGCTTGCGCGCCGGGCTCGTGTCCTCGGCGGGCCCTTTCGCGAGCCGCTCGGCGAGCGTTTCCTTTTCGGGCAGGAAGCGGCGCAGCACCGCGGTGATCGAGATCTGGCCCTCGCCCACGCGCGCGTAGAGCGTGTCGAGCTCCTCGCACTCCAGCTCGACCGCGAGCGCTTCGAGCTGGGCGTCGCTGACCTTGAGCCGCGCGCGCTTGAGCTCGCGTTCGATCATCTCGCGCCCGAGCAGCACGCTGTCGGCCAGCCGGCGCTGGCGCAGCCAGTGGCGGATCTTGCCGCGCGCCTGCGCCGTGCGGGCGATCTTGAGCCAGTCCTCGTGCGGCTTGGCCTGCGCCGAGGTGATGATCTCGACCGTGTCGCCGTTGCGCAGCTCGTAGCGCAGCGGCACCAGCTCGCCGTTCACGCGCGCGCCCACGGTCTTCTGCCCCACCTCGGTGTGGATCAGGTAGGCGAAGTCCAGCGGCGTGGCACCCTTGGCGAGCCGCTTGAGCTCGCGCCGCGGCGTGTAGACGAACACCTCCTCCTGGTGCAGCGCGGTGCGGAGGAAGTCCATGTACTCGTCGTCGTCGGTCTCGCGCTGCCAGCCGGCGATCTCGGCCACGAAGCCGCCGAGGCGCTTGTCCAGCTCCTCGTCGACGTGACCGCCCTGTTTGTACACGTAGTGCGCGGCCACGCCCGTCTCGGCGGTGCGGTGCATGTCCCAGGTGCGGATCTGCACCTCGACCATCTCGCCGTCGATCGTGAGCACGGTGGTGTGCAGCGACTGGTACATGTTGCTCTTGGGCGTGGCGATGTAGTCCTTGAACCGCTCGGCCACGGGATCGAACTGGTCGTGCACCACGCCGAGCGCGCGATAACAGTCGTTGCGCGTGTGCGTGATGATGCGGATGCCGAACAGGTCGTACACCTGCTCGAGCGCCTTGCCCGCTCGGATCTTCTGGTAGATCGAGTGGAAGTGCTTGGGGCGGCCGTTCACCTCGGCCTTGAGCCCCGCGGCCTTGAGCGCGTCGCGAAGCCCGTCCATGACGCCGTTCAGGAACGTCTCGCGCTCCTTCTTTCGCACCTGGATGCGCTGCGACAGCTCCTGGTACGCGTCGGGGTCGAGCACCTTGAGGCTCAGGTCCTCGAGCTCGCGCTTGATGCCGGCCATGCCGAGGCGGTGCGCGAGCGGCGCGTAGATGTCGCGCGTCTCGGCGGCGATCCGCTGGCGCTTCTCGTCCTTGAGGAACTCGATCGTGCGCATGTTGTGCAGCCGGTCGGCGAGCTTGATGAAGATCACCCGCAGGTCCTTCGACATGGACAGCAGCATCTTGCGAAAGTTCTCGGCCTGCGCCGCCTCGCGGCTGTCGAAGTGCATCATGGACAGCTTGGTGACGCCCTCGACGAGCGAGGCGACCTCCTTGCCCCAGTGCTTCTCGAGCTCCGTCGTGGTGATCGCGGTGTCCTCGACCACGTCGTGCAGCAGCGCGGCGCACGCGAGCGTCGTGTCCATGCGCGACTCGAGCAGGTCGAGCAGGATGCGGCACACCTCGACGGCGTGCGACACGAACGGCTGCCCCGAGGAGCGCACCTGGTCGCCGTGCGCGGTGGTGGCGTAGTCGAAGCACGCGGCAACGCGGTCGCGGTCCACCTTGGGCGCGCGCTCAGCGACGGCGCTCATGAGCGCCGCCCTCAGTTCCGGATGCGCGCTACCGCTGGTCACTCGTGCGTCCCCCGGCCCGGCTCAGGTGAGCTTGATCTCGCGCAGCTTGAGCTGCACCCGGGTCTCTTCCTTCCACTCGTTCCGCGTGGGAGTGAACGCGAGGTCGGCGAGCCGGGAGGACTCCCCGCTGCGGATGCGATGGCCCATGTTGAAGCCGATCGCCTGCAGTCGCGGCTCGCGTTCGCCCAGCTCGAGCCGCAGGTGCTCGGCGGCCTTGCCCACGGTTCCCACGCGATGCACCTCGGCGCCGAGCCACTGGAACACCGGCTCGTCGTTGCCCAGCCCGAACGGCGCGAGCCGTTCGATCCACTCCACCAGCTCGAGCGTGCACTCGCCCGGCGTCACCTCGGCGTCCACTGGCAGCGACGGGCCGCCGCGCGAGGCGGCATCGCGGCCCACCAGCGCGTCGAAGCGCGTGCGGAACTCCTCGAGCCGCCCGATCTCCACCTCGAGCCCGGCGGCGAACGCGTGCCCGCCGTGACCGCGCAGCAGGTCGTCGCACTCGTCGAGGAGCTTGGTCAGGTCCACGCCCGGCACGCTGCGGCCCGAACCGCGCGCGGTGGGACCGTTGATCGTCAGCAACAGCGTGGGCTTGTGCTCCTTCTCGGCAAAGCGCGTGGCCACGATACCCACCACGCCGGGATGCCAGTCCTTGTGCCAGAGCACGATGGACGACTCGCAGTGTCCGAGTTCGGATTCGCGCTCGTACAGCTGGCGCGCCAGGTCCTGCGCCTCCTCGCTGCGTTCGCGCCGCTCCTTGTTGCGCTTCTCGAGCCGGCCGGCGATGGCCTCGGCGCCCGCGGTGTCGGTGGCCTGCAGCAGCGCCACGCCGTCGGAAGCGTCGCCCATGCGGCCGGCGGCATTGAGCCGCGGCGCCAGGTTGAACGCGACGCGCGTGGAGGTGATGGGCTTGAGCCCGCCGTGCGTGTCGAGCAGCCCGGCGCGGAACGCGAGCGCGCGCAGCCCGGGACGCAGCAGACGGTTCATGCGCTCGAGACCGAGGCGCGCGAGCACGCGATTCTCGCCCACGAGCGGCACGACGTCGGCGATGGTGCCCAGCGCCACGACGTCGAGGTACGAGGCCGCGTGGTCGAGCCCGCCCCGGCCCTGAAAGAGCCGCTCGACGAGCTTGAACGCCACGCCGACGCCGGCGAGGTGCTTGAACGGATACGGGCAGCCGGGCTGCAGCGGATTGACGATCGCGTGCGCGTCCGGCAGGCGCGCGGGCGGCTCGTGATGATCCGTGACAACGGTGTCGATGCCCAGCGAGTTGGCGAGCGCGATCTCGGGCACCGCGGTGACGCCGCAGTCCACCGTGACCAGCAGCTTGCAGCCCAGCACGTTGGCGCGGCGCACGCCGATGTCCTTGAGGCCGTAGCCCTCGTCGATGCGGTGCGGAATGTGGAACACCACGTCGGCGCCCAGCTCGAGCAGGGCGCTGTGCAGCAGGAACGTGGAGGTGATGCCGTCCACGTCGTAGTCGCCCTCGATCGAGATCCTTTCGCCCCGTTCGATCGCCGCCAGGATGCGCTCCGCGGCGCGCTCGATGCCGAGCATCTCGCCGGGGTTGTGCAGGCTGTCCAGCTCGGGAGACAGGAACTGCTGCGCCTGGTCCGCCGTGTCGATGCCGCGATTGACCAGGACGTGGCCGATCGGCAGCGGCGCCCCCAGCGCGGCGGCCAGTTCGGCGGCCTTGGCGGCGCTGTGGCGAGGGTGGAGCACCCAGTTCGACGTGGTCGGGGTCATTGATGGCATCCAGGGTCCCGGGAGGAGGGTGGAGGGTTCGGGCGAGGGTCGAATCTAGCCGCCCTTCCCCGCACGCGTCCAGCCTCGGCTGGGTCAGCGCCCCTGCGCCGCCATGCGACCGCGCAGTTCACGCGCCCGTCCGTCCGCGGACTCGGGCAGCGCATCGGCCCGCGCCAGCGCCGCGTCGCGAGCGGCCGCGTCCCCCATCACGTGACAGGCGGTCGCCAGCTTGAGCCAGCCCTCGTACAGGGTGGGCTCGACGCGCACGCACTGCTCGAACGCCCCGCGCGCCGGCCCGATCTGGTCGAGCATGGCGTACGACAGCCCGAGCGCGTAGTAGAGGTCGGGATCGTCCTTCAGGTACTCCTCGGCGCGCCGCAGGTAGGGCACCGCCTCCGCCGGCCGGCGCAGCGCCAGCAGGCGCTGGCCCTCGAGCGAGGCGACCATGGAGTTCTCGGGCAGCATCACGCGCAGCTGCGCGATCGACTCCGCCGCCTCGTCGTTGCGCCCGAGCCGCAGCAGCGCCGACGTGCGCGCGAGGCGCGGCTCGCCCAGCGTGGGATCCAGCGCGATCGCGCGGTCGGCGAACTCGATGACCCGCTTCCACTCGCCGCGCCGGTAGTGCAGCACGGCCTGCACGCTGAACATCTCGGGCCGCGTGCCCTCGAGAGCGCCGAGCACCTCGATCGCGTGCTCCGCCGTGGCCTCGTCGCCGTGCGAGAGGCGCTGGCGCGCGTGCAGGATCCAGCCCATGGCGCTGCGCGGCTGCTTCTCGGTCATCGAGCGGTACAGCGTGTCGTCGTCCTTCCAGTCGGGCAGCACCTGCGCGGTGGCCCAGCCCGACGCGCAGACCAGCGCCGCCGCGAGCGCGTGCGAGAGCGCCCGCAGTGGCAGCGGGCGGAGCCGGCGCGACGCGAGCAGCAGCGCCAGCAGCCAGGCGGCCCCGATCGAGGGCAGGTACATGAAGCGCTCGGAGTAGAGCAGGTAGGACTGGAACAGGTTCGCGATCGTCGTGGGCAGCAGCGTCACCCAGAAGACCAGCCACGCGATGCCCCAGCGCGAGCGCCGCCGCAGCGACTCGAGCATCACGCCCACGACCAGCGCCTGCAGCGCGATCGCGCGCAGCACGCTGCCGTCGGTCCAGCTGCCGGGCAGCTTGACGAGCACGGCGGGCGAGTGCGGGAAGAGCGGCGAGAGGAACGACAGGTAGCCGGTGAACATCGCCCACGCGCTCAGCTTGCCCCGGCGCAGCGTGTCGTCGGACAGGTACTGCGGCACGGCCGCCGAGGGCACGAGCCAGAAGTGCAGCGCGACGTAGACGGCGGTCAGCGCCAGGTAGGGCGCGGTCCAGCGCAGCGCGCGCCGGAATCCGGCGCTCTCCCGCTCGACGCCGCACCAGTGCCACGCGAACGCGACGACCACGAACAGCACCGAAGCTTCCTTGGCCAGCAGCGCGGCGGCGAACACGGCGAGCGCGGCCCAGCCCGGAGCGCTGGCGCCCCGGTCGGAGTCCCGCCGGTCGAGCCACAGCGCCAGCAGGAAGAAGAACGCGCTGTAGAGGTCGGTGCGCCCCGAGATCCACGCGGTGGATTCGACGTGGTGCGGCATGAGCGCGAACCACG
>JADLGX010000474.1 GCA_020849095.1 Candidatus Eiseniibacteriota bacterium | reverse complement strand
CGCGGTAGGTGCGCGCGCGATCGAACGCCGACACTCCGGTGGTGGTGCCCTTGCGAACGTCCACGGACTCCGTGAACGGCGTGCCCAGCCGCGACGTGTTCTCGGTCACGAGCAGCTTGAGCCCGAGTTTGTCGGCGATCTCGTGCGAGACCGGCGCGCACAGGATGCCGCGCGCGTACTTGACCGCGAAGTTGACCATCTCGGCCGTCGCCTTTTCGGCGGCGAACACGATGTCGCCTTCGTTCTCGCGGTCGGCGTCGTCCACCACGATGATCATCCGCCCGGCCTTGATCTGCGCCGCGGCCTCTTCGACCGTGAGGAACACTCCGTCGGCCTTTTCCTGCGCCTTGGCCTTGCCCTTCGCGGGCACGGCCGCGGGCTTCACCTTGCGGCGCGGCGCCGGCGTGCTGGCGCGCGTGGCGCGCTGGACGGCGGGCATCATGAGCTCCTCCCGGTCATCCCGGTTTCCTCGAGCAGGCGCGCCAGGTAGCGCGCGAGCATGTCCACTTCGAGATTCACGCGGCGCCCGGCCAGGTGGGTTCCGGCCGTGGTCACCGCGAGCGTGTGCGGAATGTAGGCGATCTCGCAGCCCTCGCCCGTGAGCGCGGCCACCGTGAGGCTGATGCCGTCCACGGTGAGCGAGCCCTTCTCGGCCACGAACCGGCGCAGCGGCGCGGGCACGCGGATGGTGATGCGGCGGCCGTCGCCCTCGGGACGCATGGCCGTCACCTCGCCCACGCCGTCCACGTGCCCCTGCACCATGTGGCCGCCGAGGCGCTGGCCCATCGCGACCGAGCGCTCCAGGTTGACCGCGTCGCCCTCGCGCCAGTCGCCCAGCGTGGTGACGCGCAGCGTTTCGGGAACGGCCTCGACCGCGTGGCGGTTCCCTTCGCGCGCGACCACGGTCAGGCAGCAGCCGCAGTGCGCGATGCTGTCGCCGATCCCCAGGTCCTGCGACACGAGCGGCGCCTCGATCCAGAAGCGCCGTCCGTCCGGGCGCTCCTCGACGCGCGCGACGCGTCCCATCTCTTCCACGATTCCGGTGAACATCGTCACTTCCCTCCCACGTCCACGATGAGCAGCGCGTCGGCCCCCACGCGCTCGATCGTGCGGATGCTTCCCTGCGGCGCGCCGGCGAGCGGCCACGCCGCTCCCGAGATCCACGCCAGTCCGTCTCCCAGCACGCGCGGCGCCACGAACAGCGCGACGCGGTCCACCAGTCCGGCGCGCAGCCAGGCCCCGCCCAGCGCCGCGCCGCCCTCGAGCAGCACCTCCTGCCGTCCGTCCGCGGCCAGGCGGCGCGCGAGCGCGAGCGGCGACACACGGCCCGCGGCCAGCGGCAGCTTCCAGACCCGCACGCCGCGCGACTCCAGCGCGCGCACGCGCGCAGCCGGAGCGGCGGCGCCGCAAGCGACCACGGTGCCCGCGGCGAGCGCGCGGCCGAACAGCTGGAGCGAGTGCGGCAGCGACAGCCGCGTGTCGCACACCACGCGCAGCGGCTGGTTCGTCGCGAGCCCCGCACGCGCGGACGTGCGGGCCGTCAGGCGCGGGTCGTCGGCGCGCGCCGTGTTGGCGCCCACCACGATGGCATCCGACTCGGCGCGCATGCGATGGCCGCGCGCGCGCGCCTCGGCGCCGGTGATCCAGCGCGAGCGCCCCTGCGAGTCGGCAATGCGCCCGTCGAGCGAAGCCGCCACCTTCCAGGTGACGCGCGGGCGGCCCGCCTCGTGCGCGAGCACGTAGCCGCCCAGGATGTCGCGCGCCTCGGCGGCGCACAGGCCCACCTCGACCGCGACGCCCGCGGCGCGCAGGCGGCGGATGCCGCGCCCGTTCACGATCGCGTGCGGGTCGCGCGTGGCCACCACGCAGCGCGCGATGCCGGCGGCCAGCAGCGCCTCGGTGCAGGGCGGCGTCTTGCCGTGGTGCGCGCAGGGCTCGAGCGTCACGAACAGCGTGGCGCCGCGCGCGCGGCGACCGGCGGCGGCGAGCGCCTCGACTTCGGCGTGCGGCCCGCCGTGGCGGCGGTGCCAGCCCTCACCCACGACCTGACCGTTCTTCACCAAGACCGCGCCCACCATCGGGTTCGGCGCCGCCAGTCCACGGCCGCGAACCGCCAGCCGCAGGGCGCGGAGCATGTGGGAACGATCCGTGGTGAGGACAGCCATGTGGCCTCGCTGGCAATGAACGAAAAAACCCCGTGGTGGCTCCCACGGGGCGAAAGATCCAGGAGGTCGCAGGCGACACGAGGACCGCCCGGCGCCCGTCCCGGGCCCCGAGCGCATCTCGAGTGCGCCACCTCCCCTTCTTTCATCCCGACTGTGACGGTCGGCCCCGGAATCTCACCGGGTCTGCCGCGCCGGACTTTTGGCGAGGCTCGCGGGCTTTACCGCCGGTGGGGACTTGCGCCCCGCCCCGAAGGAGAAATGCCGGTGGAAGATACGCGGGGGGCGGCGCACGCGTCAAAAGAGGGCCCGGCCTCCGGCCGGGCTCCTGCTGCGAAACAGGGCGGGCTCCGCCGGCCGGGCTCCTGCTGCCAAGCACCAGCGTACCCCGCCGGCGGCGCTCAGTCCGGCGGAGGCGTCCGGGCCGTGGCCGGGTGGGCGCTGCTCGGGCGCAGGTCCACCTCGCCCTCGGCGTCGGGCAGCCGGTACACCTTGATCACCGGGCCCAGGCGCTTCCAGCGCTCGGGCCGGAACTCGGCCACCAGCTTGCCCTCGCGATCGAGGTCGTAGTACCAGCGCACGCGCGTGCTGTCGCCGGTGCGCGCGCTGCCCTCGTGCAGGATGCGGGCGTTGTCGCTCGTGACCGCCCAGCGGAAGCCGCGGCGGCGGTACTCCTCGAGCCGGCGCGCGTCGTAGCCCATGTCGGTGCTCTGGAGGTAGTACGCGGGCTTCTTCGGGTGCTCGAGCCGGTAGCGGAAGAACGGCTCGTACGCCCGGCTGTTGCCCGAGCCCTCGACGCCCGACGTGACCTCGTCGATGCGCTCCTGCAGCCGCACGCCGTTCTCGGTGAGCGGCGGGCTGGCCGTGTTGCGATAGCGGTGCATGTCGATCACCACGCGCTCGTCAGTGGGCACGTTCTGCTCGAACCAGCGCATGGCGTCGATGCGCGTGTCGCCGCGCTGCATGGTGACGTTTTTTTCCATGAGCTGCATCGCCGATGGGATCGACAGCGCGGCCATGAGCGCCGGCGTGATCCAGCCGCGGCGCCACGCGGCGGGCATGCGGAACACGCCCTCCTCCACCAGCCGCGCGGCAAAGAGCAGCCCCGGCAGCACGAGCGGCAGGCCGTAGCGGTCGTTGACCGTGCCCGAGCGCGCCATGACCAGGAAGTAGATGCCCACGAACGACAGCAGCACCAGGTCGGCGGGCTTGCGGCGGATGAACGCGGCCAGCGCGCCCACCCCGGCCAGCACGAGCAGCGGCATCGTGAACGAGGGCACGAGCGCGTCGGTGATGAACGAAAGGATGGCGCGCGCCGGGGCGCGCGGGCCCGAGGCTCCGCCCGACGCCTTGGACGCCTCGTACGTGAGGTCGTGCAGGAACTGCTTGTAGTCGAGGATCGTGAACGGCGACAGGATCAGGTAGATCGCGATGCCCGCGAGCCCGGCGAGGAATGCGGCCCCCAGCCAGCGCCACCACAACTTCGGCTCGGCGGCGATGCGCAGCGTGATGGCCACCGCGAGCGGCACCGCCAGCAGCGCGGCGTGGTACTGCGCCGCGGTGCCCAGCCCCAGCGCGAGCGCGAAGATGCGCAGCTCGTGCGCGCCGCCGTCCACCGCCAGCCGCACGCAGGCCCACAGCCCGAGCGAGGCGAACGCGG
>JADLGX010000473.1 GCA_020849095.1 Candidatus Eiseniibacteriota bacterium | reverse complement strand
TTCAGCGGCAGGCTGGTCTACACACGCGCGGCCAACAACGGCTTTCCGCCGCTCGAAATGGGCGCGTGGGGCGTGCGCGTGTCGCTCATGGACCAGGACACCGGGCCGGACGACGAGCTGGCCGCGAGCTACACCGGACCGGACGGCTCGTTCTACCACTACGCCTACTGGGAGGGGCAGATCGGCGAAGGCGATCCCGAACTCTACGTGCACTTCGAGACCGATCATCCGTGGGTCGTGGTGCAGGAAGGCTTCTGGGACATCGAGTACTCGTGGAGCACGGCCGCACGCAGCAGCTCGACGGCCGACGTGCACGTCGGTACATGGCAGCCTTCGGACGAGGGCACCCATCCGGCGCTGCACATCGCCACGAACATCGCGCGCACGCACGAATGGTTCCGCACGTATCCGCGCGACTGGTTCCTGCCCAGCATCGACGTGAAGTGGCCCGAGGGCGCGACCGGCGCCTACTACGAGACCGTGTTCGGGCAGATGCACATCGGAACGGACCGGGAATGGAACGAGGCCACGCACTCGCACGAGTATGGCCACTTCGTGGTGGACGAACGCGCGAGCTTCACGAGCCCGGACTACTGCAACAGCTTCTGCGACACCGGCGACTGCGGCCATTGCATGTGGTGCCCCGAGGGCACCGACGAGGCGATGACCGAGGGCTGGCCCAACTGGCTCGCGCACGTGGTGATCAGCAGCTACCTGCCCACCTATGGGGTGGCGCCCGCGTTCACGCGCAATCAGGAGAGCATCTCGCCGTGCGGCATCAACGGCGTGACGTACGCCGATCCCGAGATCACCGAGGGTTTCCTCGGCGCGGTGCTGCAGGACATCTGGGACAGCGGGGCGGGCACGGACGACAGCGATCCCAACGGCTTCGCCGGGCATCGCGACTGGCTCGAACTGGGCGACGACGAGATCCTGACGGTGCTCGATCTCGACGAGCCCACGACGGCACGGGGGTTCCTGAACGCGTTCGTGAACCGCTATCCGCAGCACCGCCAGCGTCTGTGGCAGACGGCGATGAACAGCCGCTGGGACCTGGACCAGGCCGCGCCCGGCGTGGCCACCGCGCTGTCGTCGTCGAGCCACCCGGCGTTCACGTCCACGGCCAAGCTCAACGTGACGCTCAGCTGGACTCCGCCCGGACCGGACGACTGGTCGGGCATCGTCGGCTACAGCATCCGCTTCGGTTCCAGCCCGGCCATGCCGGACCTGGTGCTGGAGGCGGGCAACACCAGCTCCTGGGTCAGCGGCGACCTGGCGCCGGGCACGTGGTACGCCACGATTCGCACCGTGGACAACTCCGGGCGTGGCAGCAGCACGTACTCGACCTACGGGCCGTTCACGGTCGTCACGCCCACGCCGGTGGACATCGGCCCCTACACCGCAGCGGGCTGGGCTCGGCCGCTCGTCGCGCGCGCCACCGGCGACGCCACCGCCACGTCGGTGAGCGATCCCGTCGCGCAGCTGACGGGCAACACGGCGCTCACCTACATGAACGTCTCGGGCCGCAACCAGGGCCAGTCCGACCACGTGGGCTTCATCGGCATCCGCACGCGCATCTTCGTGGACGCCGTCGCGTTCCACACTTCGGGCTACGTGCATCCCGACGCGGCCGGCGCCACGTTCAACCACGTCAACCGCAGCACGACCGTGCGCGGCGGCCGCCACATGGTCGGCGTCATCTACGACGGCTTCAACGAGTGGTGGGAGTCCAACGAGGTCAACAACTACTGGTCGCATCCGTGGGTGTGGTCGCCGCTGGCGCTCTCGCCCGAGACGGCGACGCGCCGCATGACGGCTCCGCCCGTGCCCATGGGCAGCTGGTCGGGCGTCGTGGACGGCTCGCCGCTGCACTACAACTGCGACGGCCTGCGCTTCACCAGCTCCGGCTGGTGGAACGCGGTGTGGGTGGCGGCGGACAGCGATTCCGAGGACTACGGCATCCGGCTGCATGCGCCCTCGTCTTCCCCCACGTCGGGGTTCGACACGGTGCTCGGCGAGATGAACCACTCGGCCGGCTACCTCGACGGTGTGCTGGTGAACCGCAACACGACCGGGCAGTCGAACTGGGATGTCGGCGTGATCGGGGACTTCGACGGCACGAACGACTTCTCGCCGCATTCGCCGTTCGTGGCGAAGCACGTCACCAGCACGGACTTTCCCTTCGCCGACACGCTCGCCTTCGCGTTCGCCGACAGCGAGTACGTGGTGCTCAAGGAGGTCTACGTGCCGGCCGCCGGACCGGTCGCGGTCACGGTATGGGCGGACTCGAGCGGCGGGCCGGTGCACGTGACCTGGCTCGACCGCACGTACACGCGCGGCGCGCTCGACAGTCCCGCGTGGACGTTCCCCTCGGGCGAGGCGCGGCTCGACGTCACCGCGGGTGCCGCGGGCTTTCACTGCGTGGTCCTGCACCGTGATCCCAAGGACGGACGCGCGGCGCGCAGCTTCACGCTGGGAGTCGGGACTCCGCCGAGTGACATCGTCACGTTCACGGCTTCGGGCTGGGCGGGACCGGTCGTGCCGCGGCCGCTCGCCGATGGTGACTTCGCCAACGTCGCCGCGCCGGACACGCTGCA
>JADLGX010000472.1 GCA_020849095.1 Candidatus Eiseniibacteriota bacterium | reverse complement strand
GGTCGGGCGAGTCGGTGTAGTAGCTGACCGGCGTGCCGAGCCGCGCGCAGTGCACGGCGGCCGCGAACGCGGCGAGCAGCACCAGCGCCAGCGCCACGCGCGACAGCGGCGGCGGCTCGCCCGGCGCGTCCGCGCGCGGGCCGGCGGCGCCGCCCAGCTTCCACGCCAGCGCCCACGCCACGAGCGACGTGACGCCCGCCCACGGCGCCAGCACGGTGAACGGCACTCCGAACGCGCGCGTGAGCAGCACCTGCACGCCCAGCCAGGCCACGCCGAAACCGAGCGCCCAGCCCGAGGACAGCCACGCGCCGCCGGGCGGCAGCGCCCGGGTGGCGGCGAGCAGCGCATGACCGGGCAGCAGCACCAGCGCGCCGAACGCGAGCGCGAGCCGGACGCCGTCGGGCAGCCCGGCGAGCGCCCCGGACGACAGCAGGAACGGCAGCAGCAGGCTGGCGAGCGCCAGCGACCACAACGCCGGACGGCTCATGGCGTCCTCCGCACGCGGTAGAACGCCATCGCCTCGTTGCTCCACAGCGGCTCGAAGCGATCCGGCCGCGCCTCGATGGCCGCGCGGCTCACGATCGAGTCCGGCGCTCCGGCCCGGGCCACCAGCACGACTTCGCGCTGCTGCGCGGCGAGCAGCGCCGCGGCCGCGCCGGCCGGGTCGCGGCCCAGCGCGAGTTCGGACACCAGCGCGCGCCGGGCCGCCAGATCGGCCGGGTCGTACCCCCAGTCTCGCTCGCCGTAGGGCCCGCCCCAGAACACGCTGCGCGCGCCGTGCACCAGCAGGTCGCGCGCGACGATCGGGTCGCACAGCGCGGCGTCGCGCGGGGTGTGGGCGCGCGCCCATTCGCAGGCTTCACGCTGCGCGCTCGTGGCGCGCCAGGCGTGAACGCCGATGCCGATCTCGCCCGCGAAGCCCCAGCAGGCGAGCGCCAGGTTGGGCAGCGCCGCGAGCAGCAGGAATCCCGCGGCGGCCACACGCGCGCGCTCGGGGATCCGCGCCAGCGCCGACTGGATGCCCAGCGCCGCCGGGGCGGCCAGCAGCAGGAAGAGCAGGTTCAGGAACTTGCTCTGGTTGTTCTCGGGCAGGCGCAGCGCCAGCGCGAGTCCCGCCACGAGCAGGCCGGGCACGAGCAGCGCGAGCGCCGCGGCGTCGCGGCGCGCGCGCGCGGCCAGCCACGCGAACCCGGCCGGCACGTAGAACGCGCCGCCGACCACGAACGAGTAGAGCGCCTTGCGCCCCATGCCCACCGAGAGCTGGCCGCGCTTGCCCAACGTGATCTCGGCCAGGTACGGCGACAGCAGCAGCACCGCGGCGATCACCGCGAGCGCGAGCGGCACGAGCGCCGCGGCGCCGTCGCGAGAGCCCGCGAGCGCGCGCGCCACGGCGATCGCGAACCACGTGGCGCACAGCAGCAGCGCCGCGTAGCCCACCACGGTGTGCACGAACAGCGTGGCGGCGAGCGCGAGGCCCAGCGCCGTGGCGGCGCGCGCCGAAGGCGATTCCAGCAGCTCGAGCGCCGCGCACACGACGAGCGCGAGCAGCGCGAGCCCCATGCCGAACGGGGTGAGCACGAGGTACTTGTCGCCGAAGAACGCCAGCGAGCCGTGCAGCTGTCCGGTCGCCATGGTGGCGAGCACGGGATCGATGCCGTGCCCGGCCTGGTGCACGACGTCGGCCCAGCCGAGCACGTTTCCCGTGAAGGCGCGCCCCACGATCATGCCCCACGCGAACGGCGAATAGCCGAGCAGGGCGACCAGGCAGGCGAGCGTCACGCCCGCGGCGTTCGCGCGCAGGCGCTGCGCGATCGCTCCCACCCCGAGCACCACGGCGAACGCGCCGCTCAGGTTGAGCGCCATGAGCGGGGTCCACGGCTCGAGCCTGGGGGCCAGCACGAGCCACGCCGACGCCCACGCGTGCGAGCCCCAGAAGTAGAGCAGACGCAGCCCGGCGAAGTAGGGGTCTTCCGGCGGCACGCCGCGTGCCGCGATCTGCGCGGTCACCGCGGCGTGGAACCAGCCGTCCGAGCGCAGCGGCAGCAGCGTGTTGCCCACCAGCAGCACCGCGGCGAGCGCGGTCCACGCCGCCGCCACCGCGAACGCGGCGCCGTCGCCGGCGGCGCGCCGCGCGGGCGCCGCTCGCCCGCGAGCGCCGAGCGCGACGGCGAGCGCCGCGACCGCCACCAGCGCCGAGACGGCGACGGCGGCGGCGTGCAGCGGCACGCCCGCGGCCACCAGCGCCGAGAACGGCGCGCCGGTGAGGAACGGCGACAGCGCGAGCGCCGCCAGCGCGCGCAGCGCGCGCGAGCCGCGCGGAAGGAGCAGGGGCGCCAGCACCGCGCCCGGGGCCCAGCCCCAGGCCAGGGCCAGCGCGAACGCGGCGAGCGGCGCGGGCAGCGCGCCCGCAGCGGCCGAAAGGGCGGCGGCAACCGCCGCCGCCCACGGCCACGCTCGTGCGAACGTCATGCCCGGACGGTCCCCAGACTCGCGAGCCCCGAGAGCTTCGAGGCGTCACCGGCCACGTCGGCCAGGTCCACGACGAGTCCCGACGCGCCCCGGCCCACCGCGTAGCGGGCCGAGTCCGCGAGCGCCAGCGTGCCGCCGGCCGTCAGTTCCTTGGCGAGCACGGGGAACTCGGCGATCGCGATCTCCTGCAGGACGCGCGAGGGCGTGGGCTTCATCATGAAGCCCGCGGAGTTCACCGGCCCGATGACCAGGTCCGGCGAGATGTTCCACTCGCGCAGGTAGCCGAGCAGGTGCCCCAGGTTGTGCGTCTCGAAGCCCGCCTTGGCGCCGTAGCGCGAGCGCAGGAAGTGCGTGAGGTGAAAGAAGAACCGGCGGTGCCGGCCCGCGAGCGCCACGTCCGTGATGGCCGCGGCGATCACGACGCCTTCGAGCTTGGACGTGCCGAGCCCGGCCGCCTCGAGTTCGAGCAGCAGCGGAACCATGCTGGCGAAGTCGCCGCCGACCACGCCGAGCGCGTGCTGCACGCCCGTGAGCCCCAGCCGGACGATCGTGCCCGGGCCGGCGCCCTTGACCCGCTTGATCGCGGCGCCGACGAATCCGCCCTCGGAGGAGTCGCGGACGAATGCCGGCACGTTGGGCAGCAGCGCCCACGTGGGAATCGGCCGCCCCGCCGCGGACAGCGCGGCGCGCACGGCGGGCGTGGGGGACGCCAGCACGCCGTCGGCGCCCGCGTCCATGGCACGCGCGAACTGCTGCGCGAGCACGGCCGGGTCGTCGAAGCGCGTGGCGAGGTCCGCGGTCACCTGGCGCGGATGGCGGGTCACGCCGAGCATCGTCTCGGTCGAAAAGAGCAGTCTGGGCGCGCTCATCGCACCACCTCCACTTCGGCGCCGTTCTGTTCGCACGAGGCGTACAGCGCGCCCATCATGCGCTGCACGTCGAGCCCGAGCGCGGCGGTGCCGGGAGGCTCCGCTCCGCCCGCGACCCACGCGGCGAACGCCGCGTCCTCGAGGGTGTAGGCCTCGCCGTTCAGGTCGAAGCGGCTCGGCTGCGGCAGCTCGGGATGCATCAGCTTGGTGACTCCGGCGGGCCAGCCGCCGGAGGCGGCCAGCAGATCGAGCTCCAAAGACTCGTTGGTCACCGTGATCTTGCCGTTCGTGCCGCGCACTTCGAGCGTGGTCGCCGACATGTTGTAGCCCTTCACGCTCCACGACGATTCGAACGACACCTCGGCGCCGTTGGCCAGGCGGAACGTGGCCTTCACCTCGTCCTCCACCGCGCCGTAGAGCTTCTTCCACTCGCCCTTCACGGCGACGGGCTGTCCCAGGCACCAGCGCAGCACGAACAGCAGGTGCGACGAGATGTTCGCGACCACGCCGCCGCCGGACCTGGCGGGGTCCACGATCCAGCCCTTCTGCGGGCCGAACACCTGCGAGAGGAACATGCTCGACGTGGCGCCCTGCACCTCGCCGATGGCTCCGCTCGTGATGGCGTGCTGCGCCGCCGCGAAGCTGGGCCAGAACGCGAGCGTGTAGCCGCACGCGACCTTCGCGCCGGGGCGCGCCGCGAGCGCGGCGAGCGCCTCGGCGCTCTCGACACTGTGCGCGAGCGGCTTCTCGACGAACGCCGCCGCGCCGGCCTCGACCACCTGGCGCGCCACGGGCTCGTGCGCGTGCGGCGGCGTGCAGATCCAGACGGCGTCGGGCTTGGCCTGCGCGAGCAGTTCGGCGACCGACGGATAGAACGGCGCCAGGTAGCCCATGCCGCGCAGGCTCTTGCCGAGCGCGGGCGCCAGGTCGGAGACTCCGACGAGCTCGGTGTTGGGAACCATCGAGAGCACGGCGGTGTGCGCCACGCCGAGCTTGCCGAGGCCCACGACCGCGACGCGCACCGGGCGCTGCGGGCGCGGCATCGCGCTCATGAGCGGAGCCACCGGCACGCCGGCGCGGCCGGGCGTGATCGCGCCCTCGTCGCCCGGCTGCGGTTCGACCAGCACGTCGCGCAGCCCCTGGTCGAGCTTGGTCCAGGCGAGCTTGAAGTCGCGGAACGCGCCTTCGCGGTCGATCTTGGCCGGCGAGGTCAGCCCGAGCACATTGTCTTCCGTGATCGGGAACTTGCCGAGCAGCGCCTTGCCGACGTGGGCCGCCAGCAGCATGGGCCCGCCGGGAAGATGCACGTAGGGCTTCTTCACGCCGATCTCGGCCGACAGCCGGTCGAGGAACTCGT
>JADLGX010000471.1 GCA_020849095.1 Candidatus Eiseniibacteriota bacterium | reverse complement strand
TGGTGGGCCCTCCGCAGATCGCGCAGGTCTCGCCTTCGTCGCTGGGCGCGCAGGGCGGCGTGCGGCTGACGGTGGTCGGCCAGGGCTTCGGCCCGCCGGGCGCGTTCCACTCGGTCTCGGTGCAGGTCCAGCAGGAGGGGAGCGCTCCGGTGGACTGCGGTCCCGTGCGCTGGGCGGGGTCCAACACGCTCGAATGCCGCGCGCCCGCGGGCGTCGAGGGCGCGGCCGACGTGATCGTCACCGTGAACGGTGTCGCGGGCACGATGACCCACGCGTTCGACTACCTGCCGGCAAGCCCGCCGAGCGCGCCCGTGCTGTCGGGCAGCGTGCCCGCCACGCTCAATCGCTCGGGTGGGTCATTGATCACGCTCACCGGGAGCAACTTCGTCTCGCCGACCGAGAACACCGTCGTGCGCTGCGGGCAGCAGCTGGTGACCCCGGCGCTGTTGACGAACAACCTGCTCACGTTCGTACAGCCTGCGCTCGACGAAGGCGAAGACCACGTGCCCGTCGAGGTCCGCATGGGCAACGTGAACTCCAACCCGCTCTACAACGACAAGGGCCTCTCGGGCACCAACCCGCTCTTCGGTGACCAGGCCTCCAGCCACTCGGGCGGCACGGTGATCACGATCACGGGCAGCGACTTCGGGCCCGAGGCGCGCGTGGTGTGCTCCTCGACCACCGGGGAGTCGCACGTGGCGTCCCCGCTCACCGTCTCACCCACCGAGATCACGTTCAGCTCGCCGGAGTTCGCCACCACGGGCGACGTGTCGGTGCGCGTGGACCACGGCGCGCAGCAGTCGAACGCACAGTCGCTGCCGTATGCCGGCCCCGAGTTGACGGGCGTGTCGGCCGAAGAAGTGTCGCCCGCCGGAGGCACGGTGATCACGCTCATGGGGTCGAACTTCGGCGCCGCGGCCGGCCGGGTGTCGTTCGGCTCCGACGAAGTGGCCGTGAGCTCGTGGAGCCCGACCGAGATCGTGTGCGCTCCCGCGTCACGCCCCGTGGGCTGCCCGTCGTCGCGGCCGCTGCGTGTGACGGCCGAAGACGGTTCGTCGAGCCGGAACATTCCTGTTCGCTGGTCGGCGCCCGAGGTGCTGGACTTCGACGTGCCCGCCGCCGCCGCGGGCGGCGGCACCGTGATCACCGTGCACGGCCGCGACTTCTCGCCCCACGCCACGCTCGAGTGGGCCGACGGCCTGCCCGGCCCTTCGCTCAGCGTGGTCAACCGCTCGCCCACGAGCTTCGCCGTGCTGCTCGGCAGCGGCTCGGCGGGCGGCCGGTCGCTGGCGCTCGACGGCGCCTCGGAGCCCACTGGCGTGCCGCTGCCGTTCGAGCTGCTGTCGCCGCCCCAGCTGTCCTCCGTGTCGCCGCCCTCCGGTCCCATCGCGGGCGGCAACACGATCACGATCTTCGGCAGTTCCTTCGGCCCTCCGGGCACGAAGCGCTCGGTGCACTTCTCCGGCACGGACGACTGCCCGATGGCGGTGACGGACGAGTTCTCCGACCGCCTCACGTGCCTCGTGCCCCCGGGTACCGGCTCGGGCTCGCGCGACCTGGTGGTGGTGGTGGACGGCGTGGCGGACACGCTGGCGGGTGCATACGAGTACAGCGCCACCGCCGGTGTTCCCGGCGGAGCTTCGCCTCGCGCGACGCTCGCGCTCGCCGCCCTGCGTTCGCCGTTCGCCTCGGAGCTCACGCTGCGGCTCACGCTGCCGCAGGCGGGCCGCTGGCAGCTGCAGTTGTTCGACGCGCGTGGCGCGCAGGTGCGCAGGCTGCAGGGCGACGCGCCGGCGGGCACCTTCGACGTGCGCTGGGACGGGCGCGCGGCCGACGGCCGCGCCGCGGCGCCGGGCATTTACTTTGCGCGGCTTTCGTCGGCCGGTGTCACGCGCGAAGCGCGGGCAGTGAAGTTGCAGTGAGCAGGGCCGCCGGCCCGCGCGAGCGACGGGCCGGCTGGGTTACATTTCCGGCGCCTCGCGGGGTTTGCGGGGCGCCGGTTCCGTTCTTTCCGCACCGCCGCCACGAACAAGGATGATTCGTGATCGAGCCGAGCCCGTCACCGCTGCCCCGATACGCGCCCTTCCTGCTGGCGGCGTTCGCGTTCGGCGCGCTCGCGTACGCCTGCCGGGGCGGACTGCCCGGCGTGCCGGTGGCGGACGACTACCTGTTCCTGGCGCACCAGTCGCGCGCGGGGTTCGACTGGCTCGGCACGCACGGCAGCGACTGGTACTGGCGGCCGCTGTCGCGCCAGCTGTACTTCGGCGCGCTGGGCGCGCGCATGGTGGAGCAGCCGCTGCTCGCCGCCGGCGTGCACGTGGCGCTGCTGGCGGTGACGTTCGCGGCGCTGTGGTCGTTCGCGCGCCGCATGCTGGGCGCCGCCGGCGCGGTGGTGCTGGCGAGCGCCCCTCTTCTGATGGAGCCCGCGCGCGTGCTGGTCGCGTGGCCGAGCGCCGTTCAGCACCTGCTGCCGCTGGCGGCGGTGTCTTGCGCGCTGGCCGCCGCGGCGAGTTCGCGCGCCGCGCTCGCGTGGCTGGCCATGCTGGCCGCCGTCGGCGGGCACGAGAACGCCCTGCTGGTGCTGCCGGTGATCGCGCTGCTGCTGTGGCGCGCCCGCGGTGCCGCGCGCTGGAGCGACGCCATCGCGCCGGTGGCGATCGCCGCGGCGTGGGGCGCCGGGCGCCTGGCGTCGTACTCGCATGGCGCGGGCGTGCCGCCCATTTCCGGCGCGCCGGGACCGGCCGAGCTGCTCGCGGCGGCGCGGTATTCGCTCGCCGCGTTCGCGAGCCTCGAGGACCTGGCGCTGCTGCCCGCGGCGGCCGTGCTGGCGGGCTACACGCTGGTCGCGGCGCTCGTGCTGCTGGGTCCGCGCACGGTGGCGCCCGGCGCGGCGCGCGCGGCGCTGGTCGCGCTGGCGGTGTGGGCGCTGGCCACCGCGCCGCTTGCCATCTTCCTGCCCGAGTGGAACTCGTGGCGCAACACCCTCGGCTCGCTCGCGCTGGCGTACGTGCTCGCCACGCTCGCCGCGGCGGGCGGCATGCGCGTGGCGCTGCTCGTGGTGGCGGTGCGCGCCGCCGCGCTGGTGGCCGCGCCCGCGCCTTCGCCGCTGCCGGGCTCGATCGCGCCGCCCACCGAGACGCACATCTCGTACGCACGCCTCACGCGCATGCAGCGCACGCTCACCGGCGCGCGCGCCGCGCTGGCCGGCACGGCCGCGCGCACGGAGCCGCTGCGCGTGCGTCACTGGAACCTCCCGCGGCTGACCGAGTTCGGTTTCGCCGGTCCGCGCGCGCTGCAGGTGTGGAGCCGGGACCCGGCCGCGGCGTTCGCGAAGTACGGCGAGGAGGACGGGATGCTCGACACCGCCGCCACCGTGCTGGCGTTCGACCCCGACCGCGCGCCGTTCGCCGTGGCGCTCACGCCCGCTGCCCAGTGCCGGTTGTTCGCTGCCACTCGCGCGGTGGCGGAGGGCGCGGCGGCGGGCGACTCGGCGCTCGCGCTCGTGCTCGAGGCGCAGTCTCCGCCCGCCACCCGGCTCACGTCGGTGGTGCTGCTGAACCGCGTCGCGCTCAACCTGCAGTTGGGGCGGATCACCCGGGCGGACTCGCTGCACGCGCTTTCGCGTGAGACCGCGTGGGTGGAGCAGTGGCTGCGCGACGAGGTTCGGGTGGCGCTGGCCCTGCGCGACACGGCCCGCGTGAAGGCGGCGCTGGCCGAGGCCGTCGTGCGCCTGCCCGACGACGAGGGCGCCCGACGAGCGGCGCGCGCGTTCGGCGTGCCGGTTGCCGAAAGGCGCTGAGCGGTCCCGGGAACGGGCGGTTTCGCGTTCCGGGAGCGGTGACTGCTACGATTGAGGCGCTCCG
>JADLGX010000470.1 GCA_020849095.1 Candidatus Eiseniibacteriota bacterium | reverse complement strand
GCCCTCGTAGTCCCAGTTCGTCGGCGTGTTCCAGGAGTAGTCCAGTTCGAGGCCCGTGGACTGCACGGTCACCTCGGGCGATTCGGTCTCGAACTTCACGTAGATGTCCGGCAGGAGAGCCCCCGGCACGACCGGATCGCCCACGTAGTTCAGGGAGAAACGCCCCTGGTTGTCGCTGTAGCCGGACGCCAGCGTCTGATCGGGGAAGTAGCTGACTCGCGCCATGACACGAACCCAGATCCGGTCCACACCCACCAGGATTCCGTTGTCGCGCAGGTACACCAGTCGCCCGTGCACGGTGACGATCCGGTCGTATCCCGAGGGCGCAGGCGCGCTTCGCAACGGCAGGATCTCCGGGTCGTCGTCGCCGGCCGGCAGGGGGAGTTCGGGCCTCGCCTTCCGTGCGGGCTGCGCGCCTGCCGGGATGCCAGGGTCCGCGACCTGCGTCAGCGCCCTGGCCTTCTCTCGCTCGCTCTCGAGCAGCGGCGTCAGGTCGATGCGGCGTTCGGCGGGAACGCCATCCACTTCGTAGCGCACCACCAGCGGTTCGGGCCGCTCGCCCGGCAGCACGTCGATATCGAGCGCCAGCGGCTGGTCGGGAGCGAGGCGAACGGGCGTGGCGCGGCGCGAGAACGATCGCGCGAGCGAGCCGGAGCTCACCTCGAGGTTCGACACCTCGACCGGCCGGGCGGTGAGCAACTCGAACCTGAGCGTGGCGGTCTCGCCGGGTCGCAGCGTCGGCAGCGGGCCCACGCGGCGCAGCTTGACGGGTTCGCTGCGGAGAGTGGCGTTCGCAAGGGCGGGGATCAACAGCGCGGCGAAAGCGGCGCAGATCAGAAGAGCGACACGGCGCGTGGTCACTTCGTTCCGCCAGACTGGCCCGGGGCCGCAGGGGACTGGAGCATGTCCAGAGCGCGCTCGAGCGCCTCGGCCACGGCGGGGCGCTTCTCTCGCCGTGCGTAGCCGATCTGCACGCGGATGCGCGCAACCTCGCCGTCGAGCTTGATGCGCTCGATGCGGCGCTGAATCTCGAGCCGGTGGGAGTGGCTGCGAGTGCCGGCGAGTGAGCGGCGCAGTTCGGCGATCTGGAGGCGTTCGCCCTCCACCGACTCGAGCAGCTCGGCGACCATCGCGGTGGGCTTCACGCGCGGAGCGAACAAGGCGGCGGTGGACTCCGGCGCAGCGGGAGCGGCGGGCGTCTGGGCTTCGGCTCCGCCGGCGGACAGCGCGAGCGAGACGGCGAGCGGCAGGAACAGGGCGAGCGAACGAGGCATGGCGGGTCTCCCACGTGTGGGCCATCCGGGCGGACGGCGAGCTCGCGGGACGTTCGGCCGCAGCAGCCCGCCCTTCTGCTACGGCCGAGTCGCTGGGAGCGAACAAGCGCAATCCGCCGGTGCGAACACGGCCGCAAGTGGCTACGGGATCCTCTCGTTCGTGCCCGGATTCCGCACGGATCCGCGATGCCGCGCAGCCTTCGCTGCGCTCGATCAGTCCCGGCTGGTTTCCGGTCCGCCGCGGAACTGCGGATGCTCCAGCACCGCCGCTCGCCACACGTCGTCGCCATCCGTCACCCCGAGCGGCGCCTGCGCGTCGCTGCGGCTCCAGCGCGCCAGCCACTCGGCGCCCAGCAGCTCGTGGCTCGTGGTGGCGGCGGCCAGCGCCGACAGCCCGATGGTGGTCTCGGCCTTGGGTCCGGTCGCGCGCCCCTTGGCCACGTGGAAACCCGCGGCCAGCATGGCGGCGCGCACCTGTGTGGAATAAGTGTAGGTGAACAGCTCGGTGTGCTTGTGCTCGCAGATCTCGGCCAGCTCGCGGAACGACGCCAGCGTCCACAGGTCGCTGTCGGTGCGGAACGAGAAGGGATCGAAGTAGATCACGTCGGGCGCGGGCGCGTCGTACTTGCGCGCGGCGAAATCGCCGGGCAGCAGCAGCCAGTCGATCAGGCCCGACACGCTCAGCCACTGGTTCTTCTCCAGCAGCGCGTGCGGCGCGGCGTGGCGCAGGTACTGGAACCAGAGCGGATGGCGCAGCGCCAGGCGCAGCGAATCGAGGTCGTTCTCGAAGCTCACCAGCACCAGCCGGCGCTTGTGGCGCCCGCTCTCCATGCCTTCGACGGCGTGAATGGCGGCCATGGCGTTGGCGCCCGAGCCCAGGCCCACGTCCCACACCACCAGCGGATGCGGGTCGTCCTCCTCGAGCCGCTCGACCAGCCGCGACTGCTCCACGTAAAGCGAGCGCGCTTCCGCGGCCGGTTCGTTCACCGAATGCATGGTCTCGCCCGACTGCGTGTCGCGAATGCGCCCCACGCCGTCGTGCACCACCACTTCGTAGCGCCCGCGCTTCATGGCCAGCGCCAGCCGCTCGGCCCGTGTGGGGCGGACCGGTTTGGCGGCCAGATTGCCGTAGTTGTCGCGCGCGTCCAGCACGTCGCGCTGCGACCGGTAGTACTCGAGCCACGTGCCGGCCAGGATGTGCTCGCGCATGGTGCGCATGAGCCGCATGTAGAAGTGAATGTTATGCAGCCCCAGAAGCTGCCAGCCCTGCGTCTCCCACGTGCGCCCCAGATGGTGCAGGTAGGCGAGCGAGTACGTCTTGCACGTGTAGCAGTCGCACGCCGGGTCCAGCGGGCCTTCCATGTCCCGGTAGGCGCCGCGCTTGAGCGAGCGGCGCCCGATGCTCGTGAACACCACGCCCTGCTGCGCCAGCGACGTGGGCAGGATGCAGTCGAACATGTCCACGCCG
>JADLGX010000469.1 GCA_020849095.1 Candidatus Eiseniibacteriota bacterium | reverse complement strand
GGAACTCGGCCCGGCAGGCGGCGCAACGAACCCTTGCGAACCCGTGCTCCAGGAGCCCGCAGTCGAGGAACTTCCCCTCCACCTCCGCCACCACCGAACGCAGCGCGCCGTGCGTCGGCTCGTAGCGGTCTTCATAGACGCGCGTCAGCGCCTCGAAGTGATCGGCGAGCAGCCGGCAGAGCGGCGAGGCCTGCGGGCGGCGCGGCAGGTAGGGCGTCGCGCCGCCGGGCGGCGGTGTTGGCGGTCGCGCCACCGCTGAGCGAACCGCCAGCGCACGTCGCGGCGCGGGGCCGGGACTCGCGACCGGGGCTCGCGGGGCGGTGGGCGCTCCACGACCGGGCAAGCGCATCACGAAGGGTGCCGCGGTCACCCTCTGCTCGTGAGACCTGAGGGTGGCGCTCGTCGCAGCGAGTTGCGCACGCACGCGGGCGGCCCGACATGCATCGCCCGGCGCAGCACACCGCCCACCGCGTGGACAGCGTGGTAACGGCGGCGACACTGGCCGATCTGCCCTACCGTGACACGCTGGTGCCGTGGGGAGCCAGATCACCGCCCAGCATCACCGCCCTGGCCCCTGCGCCGCCTGCCACCGCTTCAGCCCGAGCTCCGAGAACCGCAGCGCCTTCCGCGACAACCTGCGGGAGAACGGCAGGTGCCCCGCGTGCCGGTACATCCACCGTGGCGTCACGCCCAGACGCTCCGCAGCATCCTCGACCGAAATGAGCCGGTCGTCCTCCTGCCGACGAGGAGCGGAGTTCGACTGTCCGGCCGAGGCGATGCGGACCGCGAGGCCCGCCTGAATCGCCGCCACCTGTGCGAGCAACAGCGCGGCCTCCTCGACGCTCAGAGCATTGATCCGCCCGGGGTCGGCGAGGATGCTTGCGAGAAGCGCGCTGCGATCGCTAGTCATGGGAACTCCTCATTCTTCTGAAAGACCCCCGCGCTCATCGAGCGCGGGCATTGCACCACCAGCACTTACAGCACTCCGCCTCCCCTGACCGCAAGGGGAGTCCGTGAGGGGACACTGCAGTTCGGCGATGAGCCCATGCAGCTGGCGGTCGGGCCCCTCATCAAGCGTCCACACCAACGACCATCCGTCCCACTCACGAGCAATCAGCGCCTTGATCTCGGCCTGCCGGCGGTCATCGCCAAGGGCCAGCCCCAGTCCGAAGTCCTGCCAACCGAACAGCCCAGCCGGCCTCGCCAGCACCTCGGCGTATGCGCGCAGTTTGGCTCGCAGTACGTGTAGCGGCTCCGTCGCGAGATCGACTTCCACCGCGAACGGAACCTCCACACCCTGGATCATCAGCACCGCGAACAGGTCGGGCACGATGGGCAACCCACGGTCGCCGAACTCGGCACGCAACTCCCAGTCCGGGCGAGCCAACTCGACCCGAACCCCTCCGATCCTCGTTGCGGCAAGCGCAACCCACGTCCGCACGATGGCCAGGTGATGCGCGAGACCGCCACGGGGCACCGGCCACACCTGCCCGCCTTCCTCGCGCACCACGTCGCGGCCTCGGGGCCCCAAGCTGTAGAGGTTGGGCGACGTCCGGTCCGCCGTGGTGACATCGAGGTAACCGGCGTCGAACAACACCCGCAGGCGGGACGCAACCGTGTCCTTCCGAACGCCGGGGAAACATAGCGCTGCGATCTCCGCCGTGCGCGCGATGCGCAGTCGAGCCAGAGCGGTCAGCATCTCGACGTCCCGCACCTGCAGCTCGACCTTGATTCCGCGGCGGCGACGTTCTCGTGGTTGCCGTTTCATCTCATTCCTCACACGTTCAGCGGATTCTTGATGGGCAACCCGCAGGTCGTGCATGGCGTCCAGCCGGCCGACTGCCCGCACACGCGACATCGAGCGAAGACCCAATCCTCGACGAGTGCTCCGCATCGGCATTCGTAGACTCCATACATCGGGGTGACGTGCCCCCGGTGACAGAACCGGGTCTCGGCCATCACCTGCCGCCAACGACTGACAAGAACGCCGAGCCGCCAAGTCGCAACGGTGCCGAGCCACATGGTCGCCGCAACCCAGCCCATGACCCGAGCGGTCGTGGTGAGTGCCTTCAGTGCCCATCGAAGTTCCTTCATGGCGCCAAGTCCTCATCCGAGTCGCCGATGCCGGCGCCGCGCATTCGGGTCGATGACTGGCGCGTCGGCATCGCGAATCATTCCGATGCGTTCCCATTCGGCCGTGGCGTGAGCTTCGAGCGCGGCGCGCTCCATGGATACGACGCCTCGTCGCAGCGCGGCACGCACGCCGTGATCGAGCCGCTCGGCCGCCTCCCGCAATCGAGCCAGGTCGAGCCGTGGCGAGCGCACGTGCTGCGCCCGGAACGGCGCCTGCTTGAGCCACAGCAGGTACTCGCGATCCGGCATCTGTGTGAGTTCGGTCACGAGCGCAAGTCTTCCTTCTGCGGCGTTCTTCTGTCGCGGAGGAACCGGCAGCGCGTGCACGAGCGTCTTCGCGTCCTCGATGTTGGCGCGAAACGCGCATTCGATGCCCGCGTTGGTCCTAAGTACTTTCACGAGCGTCGAGTCGACAGCGGCCAACTGTGCGGGCTGCTGATTGATGAGTGTCACCGCGCAATGCTTGTGCCTCGCGAGCGCCAATAGTCTCGCAAACTGCTCAGCCTGCCCGCTGCCCACCGCCTCCTGGACTTCTTCAAAGATCACCCAGGCCTGGGGCGTCCGGTCCGTGATCGGTCGCGACAGAATCGCCCGCGTGATCCTGCCCGTCAGGATGCCGGCCCAGAATCGCTGGGCCCGCTCGGCGCCGGCGGGCGGACTGCCCAAGTCGACGATCGTCAGCCCGGACTCCAGCGCCTCGCTGAAGTTGACGCACCGCGGAGCGGACAGGGCGAGCTTCACCTCGTCCAGGAACAAGAACGTGTCGAGGCGTGCGAGCAGGGCATCGACCGCCGGGCGACTCTCACGCGCGAACCCGGAGCGCGCGTACTCGCGAACAGTGGGGTCACTTGAACGTCGGGCGTCGCGCTCAAACGCCTCAGGCGATTCGAGCCAGCGCTGGATCGCCGTCAACGGATAGCCGAGCTCGATTGCAAGCGCACACAGGCGAAGGAACACGCGGGTCATGCGCGAGCCCAAGTCATCCGCGAGCGCGTCCTCGAGCGCCGACGCGAGATTGAAGGCTTGGATCGCACGCGGCACCCCCCGTTCGGCCTCGGTGACCCGCAACATCGGCAGGTCGTGCCCGAACGGGCGGATGATGCGCAGGCGATTCAGGAGCGTTTGCCCACCGCGCGTCTGCAGCAACGATGGCACCACGAGCTCTATGAGCAGTTCGGACAGTTCACTCTTGAGATCGACCACGATGACTGGGAACCGCCCATCGCGAAGGACCTGCAGCAGCCAGGCAATCGTCGCGAATGTCTTACCTGAGCCCGTCGCGCCAGTTATCCAGCTGTGCTGCCCGAGGAACTCTTCATAGGGCAACCCGCACCAGAACGGTTCGCCCGACAGGTCGCGTGCGCGACCAAGGAGCACACGGCGGTCGCCCGGCTTGCAGGCCATGACTGCGCGAAACCGCGCCACATCCTCGTGATCGCGCGCATTGG
>JADLGX010000468.1 GCA_020849095.1 Candidatus Eiseniibacteriota bacterium | reverse complement strand
TGTACTCGCTGCACGACATTTTCGGCATCGGGATCAGCGCCTACGTGAGCCAGCTGATGGGTGCCGGCGACCGCCAGCGCGCCGGCGTCGCGGCGTTCAAGGGGCTGCGCGCGAGCGCGGGGCTGGGACTGGTGGGAGTGGTGATGGGCGTCTTCGCCGCGCGCCCGATCTTCATGGCGATGGACCCGAGCGGGCGCATCGTGGACGAGGGCACGGCCTATCTGCGCGTGGTGCTGATCGGCTCGCCGTTCATCATGGCGGCGCTGTCGTGCGAGAACGTGCTGCGCGCCTGCGGGGACACGCGCACGCCGTTCGTGGTGGACCTGCTCGCGATCACGCTCAACGCGGCGCTCGCGCCCGTGCTCATCTACGGGCTCGGGCCGTTTCCTGCCATGGGCGTGGCCGGCGCCGCGTGGGCCACGGTGGTCGCGCAGGCGCTCATGCTGGCCACCTACGTGGTGCTGGCGTGGAAGCGCCATCCGTCGTTCCCGCTCGCGCGCCACGCGCCGGGCCCGCCGGTGAACGTGCTGGGCATGGCGCGCGTGGGGTTGCCCGCGGCCAGCATCGGGGTGCTGTTCTCGGTCGTGTACATCGCGTTCGTCCGGTCCGCCTCGGCGCACGGCCCGGCGGCGGCGGCCATCGTGGGCATCGCCAACCGCATCGAGGCGATCCAGTTCGTGTTCTCGGCCTCGCTCGGCCTGGCCGGGGCGAGCCTGCTGGGGCAGGCGCTGGGCGCCGGCCAGCCGGAGCGCGCCGCCGAAGTGCTGCGCACCGCGCAGCGCTGGGCGGTGATGTTCGCGCTCGTGCTGACCGCGCTCATGCTGGCGTGGCCGCGCGCGTTCCTGACGCTGTTCACCACCGACCCGGCCGTCTTCGAGATCGGCGTGCCCTACCTGCGCGTGCTGGCGCTGACGCTGTTCGCCACCGGGCTCGAGATTGCGACCGCCGAGGCGGTGATGGGCTCGGGGCACACCGGGGCGATCTCGTGGGTGTTCACGATCGTGTCGCTGCTGCGCATTCCGCTGGCGTTCCTGATTCCGCAGTGGACGAACTCCGGCGTCATGGGAATCGTGTGGCTGATCACCGTGAGCTGCTGGGTGCGCACCGCCGCCATCCTGCTGTGGGTGGGGCGCGGAACGTGGAAGCGCGGGCTCAAGCACGAGTTGCACGGGGGCGAGATCGCCCCCACCGAATCGCCCGGAGGGGCTCTGTAGGCGCATGCCCGGCGGTCCCACAGGCCCAGCGCGCGGCGCTGGCGGTGGGCCGATGTCCGTGGCTAGACTGGCGCCGAACACACACCACCGCGGCCGCGCCCGGAAGGACTTCATGCACTACCGCTATGTGATCGTCGGAGGGGGAATCGCCGCAGCCGCGGCCATCGAGGGCATTCGTGCGCACGACGCCGATGGCTCGATCCTGCTGCTGTCGCGCGAGAACCACCTGCCGTACCAGCGCCCGCCGCTGTCCAAGGACCTGTGGAACGGCTCGCTCGACCTGGAGCAGCTCGCCATTCACGCCGCCGAGTTCTACGAGCAGCAGCGTGTGGACGTGCGGCTGCGCCGCGAGGTGGTGGAGCTGGACTCCGAGAACAGGATTTTGTGGGACGACCGCGGCGAGAGCGTGGGCTTCGATCACGCGCTGCTGGTGACTGGCTGCCGTCCGCGCCGGCTGCAGGCGCGCGGCGCCGACAGCCCCAGCGTGCGCTACTTCCGTGCGCTCGAGGACTACCTGGCGCTCGAGACCCAGATGGAGCGCATCCAGCACGTGACCACCGTGGGCGGCGGTTTCACCGCGGTGGAACTGTCGGCCGCGCTGCGCGCGCGCGGCAAGGAAGTCACGATGATCTTTCCCGAGGAGTGGCCGCTGCGGCGCATCCTGCCGCGCGAGATCGGGATGGCGCTGGTGGACTACCTGCGCTCGCTGGACATTGAAACCGTGTCCGGCGAGACGCTGGTGGAGATCACCGAAGAGGGCAACGGGTTCGTGCGCGGCACCACCTATGGCGGCAACTCGCTGACCACGCAGATCATATTGGTGGACCAGGGCTCGGAGCCGCAGGTGGACCTGGCCGAGGCCGCCAATCTGGATACCGACGACGGCATCGTGGTGGACGAATACGGACGCTGCTCGCGCCCCGGCTTCTGGGCTGCCGGCGACGTGGCGGAGTTTCCGTACCTGGCGCTGGGCCAGCTCGAGCGCGTCGAAGGCTCCGAGCACGCCGAGAAGCACGGCCGTTGCGTCGGCGCCAACATGGCCGGCGCGGGCGTGCCGTACACCCACCTGCCGCTCAAGTGGTTCCGGGTCGCCGACCTGCAGTTTGAATGCGTGGGCGAACTGCATTCGCGGCTGGACAGCGAAGTGGTGTGGGTGGAGGAGGGCCGCGAGGGCGTGGTGTTCTACCTGCGCGACGACGTCGTGCGCGGCGTGATCCTGATCAACACCACCGACCGGCTGGACTGGGCGCGAGCGATCATCAGCGACGCGAAGGCCATGGATCGCACCGAGCGGGCCGCGCTGGTGGCGGCGGCGAGGGCGTGAGGCGACCGAGATGAGTACTCCCGCCAGTCGGCCGGTGGCCGTTCTCGTGGTGGGATTCGTAGGAGTGGCGGTCTTCCTCGCCGTCAGGCAGTTGGTGGTCGGCTTTCTCGACGGGCCGGGGATGTTGGTCGGTTGTGCTGTCGGGGCGACCCTGAGCACGTGGTTCTGCTTCTCTGGCGACAGGCAGAGGTCGGCGGGAATTGGGAGTTCGGCCGCCGTGATCGTCTGGGGGGACCGATACCGCCATTGCCACGGGGGCCTGTATTGAGACTGCCGTAAGTGACCGGGCGGTTGGCTTCGGGCTGATAGGTTCGGCGCTCGGGATCATGCTCTTCGCCACGGTGTTCACAGGATGGTGGGTGTTTCCCGGGGTGATGCTGGTTCTGCGCCGCTTGAGGCGGTGGTCGTAGCGCGTCGCGCCAGCAGCCGATGGAGTGGGCTGAGTCCGGAGCTCCTCAAGGGGACGGGCAACATGTCGATCGCAGAGGCGGGCACGGTGAACTTCAACAACTTGAACGGACCGGCGCGTTTCGGCCTGCTACTCGTCAGCTCCGCCATTGGCGCGTTCTGCGGAAGTGAGGTGCGCTACTTCAC
>JADLGX010000467.1 GCA_020849095.1 Candidatus Eiseniibacteriota bacterium | reverse complement strand
AGCGAGGTGAGGCTGGCGAACACCATGATCGACGTGCCGGCCCACAGCGCCCAGCGCACGGGGTTGTACAGCGTGCCGCCGCCCACCAGGGGGATGGAAACGATGTAGCCCGGAACGTTCGCGTTGGCGGCGTCGATGGACTGCAGCCACGGCGCGACGCCGAAGTAGAGCAGCGCCGAGGCCGCCAGCATGGACAGGGACACGCGCAGGCCGACGATCATGCCGGCCGCGATCAGCAGCACGCTGGGCTCGAAGCCGAACCCGACGAGCGGCTTTCCGCCCATCAGCTTGAACCCGGCCGCGGGAATCTGCTCGGGCAGGTGGACGTCGAAGAACCGCGTGCGCATGGTGACGAAGAAGTTGCCCAGCGCGACGAACTGGTCCTCGGCGGTGTTGAGCACGCCGATCACGGCGCCGACGGCGAGCGCGGTGACGAGCGAGTACGCCTTGTGCAGCGCCTCGCCGCTCTTGCTGTAGAGCGACTGCAGCGTGGTGGCGGCGGCGATGCCCGAAGGAAACGGCAGCTGTTCCTGGTTGATCATCTGCCGCTTCATGGGAATGGCCAGGAAGACGCCCATGGCTCCCGTCGCGAGTGTGAAGGACGCCACGACGATCCACGGCTGGTGGCGGTGGTTCGGGTCGAGCAGCATGAGCGCGCCGAACGCCGTCGCGATGGTGGCGCCGGTGGAGTAACCGGCCGCCGACGCGGTGGACTGCATGCAGTTGTTCTCGAGCAGCGACATCTGCGACACGCGTCCGCCGGTCAGGGTGCGGAAGGCGCTGAAGATGACGTACGACATGACGCACGACGTGATGGCGACGCCGAACGACCAGCCCACCTTGAGGGTGGTGTAGAGGTTGGACACCGACATCAGCATGCCCAGAAGGCCACCCATGAGCACCGCGCGCGTGGTCAGCTGCGGCATGCGGTCACCCTGGTAGACGTGGGTGTACCAGTTCAGGTCCTTCTGCTCGGGTGTGGCATCGGGGGGCAGCGGCGGAAGTTTGGGCAGTCCGCCATCGGCCGTCGAACCGGCCGTTACGCGCGCGTCAGGGGTCGCCATTCGGACCTCGGATAGGGGTGTGCTTTCGGTCCCGCAACAGGTTGCGGGCATTCGGCCGGTCGGACGCTAGGCACTTCCGGTCCCCGGTGCAATAGCCAGGTCAACTCTGGTGCTTCCGGACCACCGGCGCTTGACCAAGTTCATTGAACCCCATACGTTGCGCCCTCACTCTAACGTTAGCGTAAGGGTATGACTTCCTCCTCGATCCCATCCACGACGCCTCACCACGGCCAGCTGCTTCGCGTCGGCGACATCGCCCGCGCGACGGGCAAGACCGTGCGGGCCATCCACCTTTATGAGGAGCTGGGGCTGCTGCACCCGGTGACCCGCTCCAGCGGCGGGTTCCGGCTGTACGACCCCTCGGCGGTCGATCGCGTGCGTTGGATCGACTCGCTCCACAGCCTGGGCTTCTCGCTGCAGGAGATGCGCGAGGTGCTGCAAAACTGGTGGAGCGCGGAACACGGTCATTCGGCCATGACGAGCCTGCGCGAGCTGTTCGTCCGCAAGCTCGACGAGACGCGCGACCTGATCCGCCGGCACCAGCAGCTCGAGAGCGAACTGCAGGAGGGGCTGCGCTACCTGGAGACGTGCGAGAACTGCGCGGCTCCGGGGCCCGTTCACGAGTGCGTCAACTGCGCCCAGGACCACGGCACCCAGACGCTGCCGCCGCTGGTCGCCGGCATCAAGACTTCGCCCGAAACCGTGCGCAAGGGCCAGCGGCCCGCGTTCGTGCGGGTCGAGGACATTTCTCCCTCTTCATGATCACCCGCGCGGGCTCCGTCCCGCGCAGCGACGAACAAGGAAAGGAGCACGAGTCCACATGATCACGCTGACGCCCGCTGCTGCGGCCAAGGTTCAGGAACTGCTCACCCAGAGAGGCACGCCGGAGTCGGGGCTGCGCATCGGCGTGCGCGGGGGCGGCTGCTCGGGCAACTCCTACTTCATGGAGTTCTGCGAGGCCGGCTCGCCGACCGACGACACGATCGACACCAACGGCGTGAAGCTGTTCGTGGACCTCAAGAGCATGGTGCTTCTCGGCGGCACCGAAGTGGACTACGTCGAGGGACTCATGGGCGCGGGTTTCAAGTTCAACAACCCGAACGTGAAGCACGGCTGCGCCTGCGGCGAGAGCTTCTCGGCCTGACGACTGGAATCGCGCAGCCGGCGGCGCCCACTCGGGGCCGGCCGCACGGCGCGCGAACGACCGCTCCGCTCGAAGCAGCGGCGCCAAGGTGACGAACGAATGAGCCAGACGCCTGAATTGGTGGTCAAGGACCTCCACGTTTCCGTGGAAGGGAAGGAAATCCTCAAGGGCCTGTCGCTGGAGATCGGCAAGGGCGAGATCCACGCCATCATGGGCCCGAACGGCTCGGGCAAGAGCACGTTCGCGAACACGCTCATGGGCCACCCGAAGTACGAGGTGACCGGCGGCGAGATCCTGTTCAAGGGCGAGAGCATCCTGGAGCTGGAAACCGACGAGCGCGCCCGCGCCGGCCTGTTCATGGCGTTCCAGTATCCGGTCGCCATCCCGGGCCTGACCTTCGCCAGCTTCCTGCGCGCCGCGCTCAACGCGCGCATCGCGCCGGCCACGGGCGAGGACGGCAAGGTGCCCACCAAGAAGGGCATCGCCCCCAAGGAATTCCGCAAGCTGATGTTCGAGAAGATGGCGCTGCTCAAGATGGACGAGAAGTTCGCCATGCGTTACCTGAACGACGGCTTCTCGGGCGGCGAGAAGAAGCGCGCCGAAATTCTCCAGATGGCGCTGCTCAAGCCGGTCATCGCGATCATGGACGAGACGGACTCGGGCCTGGACATCGACGCGCTGCGCATCGTGTCCGAGGGCGTCAACGCGCTCGCCGGCCCCGAGATGGGCGTGCTGGTGATCACGCACTACAACCGCATCCTCAACTACATCAAGCCGCACAAGGTCCACGTGATGGTGGACGGCCGCATCGTCACCAGCGGCGGCCCCGAAATGGCGCTCGAGCTCGAGGCCAAGGGGTACGACTGGGTCCGCGAGGAGGTGTCGCAGTGAGCACCGAACCCAGCATGGACCTTCGGGACAGTTACGAAGAGAAGTACGGCTTCCACGACGCGGACGCGTTCGTCTTCAAGTCGCGCAAGGGGCTCGACCGCACCATCGTCGAGCAGATCTCGCGCATGAAGGGCGAGCCACAGTGGATGCTGGACTACCGCGTCAAGGCGCTCGAGCAGTTCGAGAAGAAGCCGATGCCCACCTGGGGCGGCGACGTGGGCGCGATCGACTTCCAGGACATCTACTACTACGTCAAGCCCACGAACGAAGAAGCCAAGTCGTGGGACGACGTGCCCGCCGAGATGAAGCGCACGTTCGACAAGCTCGGGATCCCCGAGGCGGAGCAGAAGTTCCTCTCCGGCGTCGGCGCGCAGTACGACTCCGAGGTCGTCTACCACAAGATCAAGGAGTCGCTCGAGAAGCAGGGCGTGATCTTCCTGTCCTGTGACCAGGGCCTTCGCGATCACGAAGAGCTGTTCAAGCAGTACTTCGGCACCGTGATTCCGTCGTCGGACAACAAGTTCTCGGCGCTCAACAGCGCCGTGTGGTCCGGCGGTTCGTTCATCTACGTGCCCAAGGGCGTCCACGTGGACGTGCCGCTGCAGGCCTACTTCCGGATCAACACGAAGGACATGGGCCAGTTCGAGCGCACGCTCATCATCGTGGACGAAGGCGCGTACGTGCACTACGTGGAAGGCTGCACCGCCCCCACATATTCCAGCGACTCGCTGCACTCGGCCGTGGTCGAGATCATCGTCAAGAAGGGCGGCCGCTGCCGCTACACGACGATCCAGAACTGGTCGAACAACGTCTACAACCTCGTCACCAAGCGCGCCGTGGCCTACCAGGACGCGACCATGGAGTGGGTGGACGGCAACCTGGGCTCCAAGCTCACCATGAAGTACCCGGCCATCTACATGATGGAGCCGGGCGCGCACGGTGAAGTGCTCTCCATTGCCTTCGCGGGCAAGGGCCAGCACCAGGACGCCGGCGCCAAGGCCGTGCACATGGCGCCCAACACCTCGAGCAAGATCATCAGCAAGTCCATCAGCAAGGACGGCGGGCGCGCCGGCTACCGCGGCCTCGTCAAGGTCGTGAAGGGCGCCGAGAACTGCCGCTCCACGGTCAACTGCGACGCGCTGATCCTGGACGAGAACTCGCGCTCGGACACGTACCCGTACATGGAGATCGAAGAGGACAAGGTCACCATCGGGCACGAGGCCACGGTCTCCAAGATCGGCGACGAGCAGATCTTCTATCTCACGAGCCGCGGCATTCCCCAGGAGGAAGCCGCCGCGATGATCGTCTCGGGCTTCATCGAGCCGGTCGTGAAGGAACTTCCCATGGAGTACGCCGTCGAGATGAACCGGCTGATCCAGTTGCAGATGGAGGGATCCGTCGGATGACCACGACCCAGACCAACACCCCGGTCTCCAACGCGCTCGCCGGCTGGCTGGCCACCGCGGAGACGCGCGCGGGCAAGGCCAACGAGCCCGCGTGGGCGCTTCAGAAGCGCTCGCACGCCGCGCAGGTCGCCAGCTCCATGGCGTTCCCGGCGCGCAACGAGGAGCTGTGGCGGCGCACGGACTTCGGTTCGCTTCCGCTCGACTCGCTCGATCCGTTCGCGGCCGTTCCGGCCGTGCGCAACATCGACGACCTGCCCGCGCTGCTGATCTCGCGGCTCGCCGGCGAGGCCGGCAACATGGCGATCGTCGCGCAGCACGACGGCGACGTGGTGTACGAGCAGACGCACCCCACGCTGGTGAAGCAGGGCGTGATCGTGTGCTCGATGGACCGCGCCATCCGCGAGCACGGTGACAAGGTTCAGGCGCTGCTCGGCACGCTGATCGCCACCGACTACGACCGCTGGACGGCCGTGGGCGAAGCGCTGCGCAGCGGCGGCATGTTCGTGTGGGTGCCCAAGGGCGTCCACGCCGAGCTGCCCGTGCGGCTGATGCAGTACCTGTCCGGCGCCGGCCGGCTGTCCGCTCCGCGCACCATCGTGGCGGTGGGCGAGGGCGCGTCGGTCACCGTCGTGGACGAAATGCTGTCCGAGGCGGCCGAAGGCGCGTCGCTGTTCCTGGGCGGCACCGAAGTGTTCGTGGGCGACGGCGGCAAGGTGACCTTCGCGAGCCTCCAGGACTGGAGCAGCAACGTCTATCACTACGCCAACGGCCGCGCGACGCTGGGCCGCGACGCCGAGCTGCAGTGGATCCAGGTGATGGTCGGCGGCCGCATGACCAAGACCAACATCTGGTACGACCTGAACGGTCAGGGCGCGCAGGCGTTCGTGCACGGCTTCATGTTCGGCGACCAGCGCCAGCACTTTCACCTGCACACGCTGCAGCGGCACCTCAAGCCCAACTGCACGAGCGACCTGCTCATCAAGGGCTGCCTCAAGGACAAGGCCCGCAGCGT
>JADLGX010000466.1 GCA_020849095.1 Candidatus Eiseniibacteriota bacterium | reverse complement strand
CGCTCACGGCGTCACCGACCACGGAACTCTTGCGGCGCGCGGCGAGCAGCGCGTTCTCGGTGTTCTGGCGCAGGCGCGCCTCGACCAGCACTTCCTTCTGCTCGATCGCCTGCGGCAGCATGGCCATGTTCATGGTCTGCAGCGCGCCGGGCTCGAGCACCACCCCTTCGATCAGCTTCTTGGTGTAGGACAGGGCGCGCACCTGCAGCGTGTACCGGCCGGGCGCGGCGATCAGCAGAAAGGTGCCGTCGGCGTTGGACAGCGCGCCGACCTTCTTGAGCGTGGTGTCGGCGGGAATCAGCAGCAGGTCGGCGTACCCGATCGGCTCGCCGTTCTCGGTGGAGACCAGCTTGCCCTGCACCTTGCCCACCACGGCGGCGAGCGCCGCCGAAGACGTGATGGCGACGAACGCGAGCGCGAGCGCGAAGACCCGCGCGAACGCGCGGGGCGGGTGAAACACTCCGAACCACGAAGAACGACCGATCACTGCGAACCTCCCGTATCCCGGAAATGCGGAGAGCGTGAACGAGATCCGCGGACACGATCGGGGCGGCGGCGGGTTCCGGGCCCGCCGCCGCGTCCGATCGTGCCGTGGACTGCTGCTGCGACTAGTCGATGCGGGTCAGCTTGCCGGTGGCTTCCTGGCCGTTGGCGCGCACCTTGTAGAAGTACATGCCGCTCGGCGTGCCGGCCGGAAGGCGCCAGACCAGCGAGTGCGTACCGGCTTCCATCTGCGCACCGTCCGCCACGGTCGAAACCAGGCGGCCGTCGGCCGAGTACACCTCGACCTTGACGTTCGACGACGTGGGCAGCGTGAAGTTGAGCGCCACCTGGCTGCGGAACGGGTTCGGCGCGCTGGCCGAGATCAGGACCGAGCCGGTCGCCATCGGCGGAACCGCGAGGGCGCCGGGGCAGAACACCGCCGGAGCCGCCGGAGGAGCCGCGCAGTGCGCCTGGATCGTGGCCTGGTCGTTGATCGTGACGCCGGCCGTCTTGAAGTTGGTGACGATGGAGTTGATGAGCGAGGCGCTCGTGCCACGGCGGAACAGCGCGCCGGACGTGGGGCCGGGGAACGAGGCGCCCGTGCGCTTGTCACCGATGATCGTGAAGTTGGCGAGCTGGCCGAACGAGCGGCCCGAGCACTGCAGCTGGTCGAAGCCGAACTCGTTGTTGTCCGCTTCGATGCCCATGTCGCCGCGCTGGCCGAGCGAGGGAGCGAAGCGCGGGCTCGGACGGATGACCACGAACTGCGCGCGCGTGCGGGCGCCCATCTGCCAGTCGTAACCGTCGTCGGTGCCGTCGATCGCGAGCAGGTGCTTCACGTCCATCGCGCCGCCGAACCACTCGAACGAGTCATCGGCGCCCTGGTAGGCCTGCAGGTAGTCGCCCTTGGTGTTGCGGCCGACCGCGCACCAGGTGAACGAGTTGAGCTCGTTGTTGGGCGTGATCTCCTTGCCGGCGAACTCGACACGCACGTAGCGCAGGGCGCCCGAGCAGTCGTTGTCGTCGTTGCCGCCGTAGTAGCCGACCGCGCCGCCTTCCGTCGCCGACGAATCGCCGAGGCAGGAGTTGACGACGTTCGTCTTCGCGCGGCCGTTGATCACGATGCCGCCGGTGCGGCCGGCCGAGAACGAGCCGGGAGCGTCATCCGACGTGACGATGATGGGCTCGCAGGCGTTGCCGACGGCCCACAGCTGTCCGCCGCGTTCCACGACGATCGTGCCGATCGTGGCCGCTTCCTCGAAGATCACGACGCCGGGAGCGATCGTGAGCGAGGCCTGATCCTTGACGCGGAGCTGGCCGCGCACCAGGTAGTTGGAATCCGGCCCGAAGTACTGCTTGCCGATGATGTTGATGTTCGCGTACGTCGCCAGCGGGCGCGGGTTGGGCATGCCGGCCAGGTGCAGGTCCTGACGGCCAGCACCGGTCGAATCCCAGTAGGTCCAGCCCTCGGTCCAGTCGTTGGCCGAGCTGAACGCACCGACGTAGCAGGTCTGCTCGAAGAAGCCGTCCGCCGGCACCGTCACGGCACCGGTATAAGCGGGGCTGCCGAGCGAGGGCACGAAGCTGGGGCGCACGCCGGGCAGGTACGGAGCAGAGGGAAGCAGCGGATCGGTGTAGCCGTTGTGCGTGTAGGTGACCGTGCCGATCTGCGCGGCGTTGGTGCCGACGCAGAGCGGGCCGGTGCTCGTGACGCCGGTGAACTGGCCGGCCAGCGTGCCGGAGTTGTTGTTGTTGAAGATGAGGTTGCCGTCGATGAGGATCTGCGCCGACGCTCCCGCCGCCGTCACGGCGAGCAGAGCGAGGGCGGAGATCCCGCGACGCAGGAATCCGGGTCCATCATGGGCAGCGAAGCGCATGGGTGCCTCTCCTTGGGGGGTGTTCCGTGATGGCGCTGCGTGTGAGTCGCCGTCTTCTTCGCGTTTTGGGCTCAGCCAAGCCCGCGGGGCGAAGCCGACGACGTGGGTGAAGAAGCGGCTTGGCGGGGGTGTCGTTCCGCGAATGGCGCGCAGCCGGGGCGTCGGGGGTGTCGAACTCGCGTCATTCGTCGGGTGCAGCCGCTTCTTCCGACGCGAGGAAAACTACGGGGACGTGCGCACCCGTTCCGTGTCCGCGGAGTGAACGCGCGGGCAAATGACCGTGAACGCCATGTTGCCGACTTGGCGCAATGCGGGAGCGCTTGGCGCGAATGGGGCGCGACATTAGACTGCCGCGCCATGACCGCTTCCACGAAGACCCGCCGGGCCTCCCGCCCCTCCTCGTCCACGGTGCGCGTCGCCGTCACGCAGATGGCCTGCGTCGCCGACGTCCGCGCCAACCGCGCGCGCCAGCTGCACCTGCTCGAAAAGGCCGCCAAGGGCGGCGCGAAGATCCTGTGCACGCAGGAGATGTTCGCGAGCCAGTACTTCTGCCAGGCCGAGGACCACCGCTTCTTCTCGCTCGCCGAGAGCATCCCGGGACCGAGCACCGACGCGTTCGCGAAGCTCGCCAGGAAGTACAAGGCCGTCATCGTGGCCAGCCTGTTCGAGCGCCGCGCGCCGGGGCTGTACCACAACACCGCGGCGGTCATCGACGCCGACGGCTCGCTGATGGGCGTCTACCGCAAGATGCACATTCCCGACGACCCGCTCTACTACGAGAAGTTCTACTTCACGCCGGGCGACACGGGCTTCAAGGCCTGGAAGACGAAGCACGCGAACATCGGCGTGCTCATCTGCTGGGACCAGTGGTTCCCCGAGGGCGCGCGGCTCACCGCGATGCAGGGCGCCGACATTCTCTTCTACCCCACCGCCATCGGCTGGCACCCGACCGAAAAGAAGCAGTACGGCAAGGCCCAGCACGAGTCGTGGGAGCTCATCCAGCGCTCGCACGCGGTGGCCAACGGCTGCTTCGTCTGCTCGCCCAACCGCATCGGCACCGAAAAGGTGCTGGGCGCGGATGGCAAGCCGGTCAACGCCGACGGCATCCAGTTCTGGGGCCAGTCGTTCATCACCTCGCCCGACGGCCAGGTGATCGAGCGCGCCTCGGTGGATCGTGAACAGGCGCTGGTCGCCGACCTCGACCTGGCCAAGGTGGAGTTCTCGCGCACGCACTGGCCGTTCCTGCGCGACCGCCGCATCGACGCGTACGGCGGCCTGACGCGCCGCTACGGCGACGAGGGCTGATGGCCGCCCGGCGCAGCAAGCCGCTGGCGGGCACGCCCAGATCCCACGGCTTCTCGTTTCCCGCCGAATGGGAGAAGCAGTCGGCCATCTGGTTCTCGTGGCCACGACCCGAGGGCATCTCGTTTCCGGGCAAGTACCACACGGTGCCGGGCAACCTGGCGGCGATTGTCTCGCAGATCGTGGCGCGCGAATCCGCGCACATCATCGTGCCCAACGAGAACTGGGAGTTCATCGTGCGCCAGCAGCTGGCGGCGTACGACTGCCCCACCCGGCGCGTGAAGTTCTTCCACGTGCCCACCAACGAATGCTGGTGCCGCGACCACGGCCCGGCGTTCGTGGTCCGCAAGGGCCGCGGCGGCGCCCGGCAGATGGCGATCGTGGACTGGGGCTACAACGCCTGGGGCGGCAAGTACCCGCCGTTCGACGCCGACGACGCGGTGCCCACGCACCTGGCCACCCAGCTGAAGCTGCCGCTGTTCCGCACGGACGTGATCATGGAAGGCGGCGCCGTGGACTTCAACGGCGCCGGCTGCGTGCTGACCACCGAGAGCGTGCTGCTCAACGACAATCGCAATCCCGGCATGAGCCGCAAGCAGGTCGAAAAGACGCTCTGCGAGTGGTACGGCCAAGAGAAGGTGCTGTGGCTGGGCGACGGCATCGAGGGTGACGACACCGACGGGCACGTGGACGACCTGGCGCGGTTCGTGGATGCGCGCACGATCGTGACCGCGGTCGAGGACGACCCGCGCGACGCCAACCACGAGGTGCTGCGCGAGAACCTGCGCCGGCTCAAGCTGCTGCGCGGGCTCGACGGCCGGCCGTTCGAGATCGTGACGATCCCGATGCCCAAGGCGGTGGCGCACGACGGCCAGCGGCTGCCGGCCACGTATCTCAACTTCCTGTTCGTGAACGGGGCCGTGCTGGTGCCGACGTTCCGGGACAAGAAGAGCGAACGTGTCGCGCTCGCCACGCTGGCGAAGGCGCTGCCGAAGCACGAGGTGATCGGCGTGGACTGCACCGAACTCATCTGGGGACTCGGCGCCATCCACTGCCTGACGCAGCAGCAGCCTCGCGCCTGACGAACCGCCGCGTTGCGGCAACGCGCGGCCAAGTTGCGCTCAAGCAGCACAGCGGCAAGTCCGATGGCAGGAGGGTCGAAGCGATCCACCCTTCACCCCTGCCCCGGATGGCTGCATGGAACGGATTCCGTCCCGCCTCGCGATCGCCATGACGGCGCTCCTGCTTCTCTCCCACGCCACGGGCGCTCACGCCTTCTGGCGCGCGGGAAAACCGCTCGAGCGCGGCGGCATGGGCGGCGGGCTCGCGGTCACGGCGGAGATGGTCTCGATGCGCGTGCTCGCGGCGCCGCTGCGCTGGCTGCTGTCCGGCGTCGGGTTCTCCTGGCGCGCGCCGTCGGCCCCGCCCAACAGCGCGCCGCTGCGCGCGGAGCAGCAGTGGGCCGATCTGCGCTTTCCGGTCGAGGAACCGGCGCTGGGCGTGTTCCTGGAAGTCGCGGGCCGCATCGAGTTCGACCGCGCCGCGCTCGTGTTCGACGACGGCAGCTCGGAAGCGTTCGACCTCGGCCACTCGGTGCGGGGGCGCGGGCTGTACGAGCTGGCAATGTTCGCGGAGTCGCGGCGAATCGCGGAAGTGCGCGTCCACGCTCGTGCCGCGAGCCCGCTGGCTCACGTGGGTGTCCGGCTGGGGCGGTAGTCGCGACGGCGGGGGACCGTCGCGCCACACCGTCTCAAGCCCTCGACGCCACGCTCACCAGCAGGGCTCCGTCGTCGATGGTGTGAACCAGCAGGTACCAGCCGAGCGCCACGAGCAGTGGAAGCTCGGGCAGCTCCGCCGAATCGGGATCGATCGCCACCGTGCCCACCGGCGCCAGTCCCATGGACGTCACGAACAGCTGCAGCACCGCCTTGCCCCGCGCGTCGCGAAGCGCCCAGTGGGAAAGCGACGTGGACTCGGGGCGCCACGTCCACTCGCGCCCGCTGGACAGCGTCAACCGCCCGCCTTCGCGCCAGTCCGCGAGGAAGACTCCCATTTCGCGCCGGGTCGAGAGATCGCGGAGCACCACCTTGGACGAGGCGAAGGGTCCGCGCTCGAGCATCACGATGCCCTGCGAGGACCGGGCGAGTGCCACGGAGCCCGACGCGGTTTCCCACTGCAGGCTGGCGAAGGTCAGCCAGTCGCGCGTGAGGCGAAACTGGCGCTTCCAGCCCAGCCCGCCGTTCCAGGTCGCGATTCCTTCCGAAAGCTCGCTCAGGGGCCGCATGACGCCTCCTTCACCGGGTGATGACCGTGTCCCTCTTCGCGAGAAGAGCATCGCCCGCCGGGCATTTCGGGCGCGTGACGGGAGAATCATGCCCGTGTGACTTCGGGTCCGCGGCCGCCGGCCGCGAAGCGCCGGGCCGCGGCCAACATCGCGGCAGGTTGTCGAAATACTGCCGAAAATTGCGGGTTTTCGAGCCTCGGTGCTAGCGTGGCCGGGCTTTCGGATGACGCACTCGGCAGCTCCCCATCGGGCCCCACCCCATGCGCATCATTCTCTTTCGCCACGGCCCAGCAGAAGATCGCGATCCTCAGCGATGGCCCGACGACCACGCTCGTCCGCTGACGACGAAGGGCGAGGCGCGTGTCCGCCGTTGCGCCCGGGCGCTGAAGAAGCTGGAAGGTGAGATCCACGTGATCCTCTCGAGCCCGCTGGTCCGCTGCATGCGCACCGCGGAGCTGTTGCGCGAGGAGTGCGGCTCGCAGCCGGCGCTCACCGCGTTTCCCTCGCTCGCTCCCGGGCGCTCGTGGCGAACCACGATGCAGCGGCTCGCCGAGGAAAGCCCCGACTCCACGCTGGTCCTCGTGGGCCACGAACCGGAGCTGGGAAAACTCGCCGGCCTCTTTCTGTTCGGCGCTCCCGCCTCGCTGCCGCTCAAGAAGGCGGGCGCCTGCTCGTTCACGTTCGATGAAACAGTCGCCGCCGGCGCCGGCCGCATGCGCTGGTTCCTGCCGCCCCGGGCACTCGAGCGGCTCGCTCCACCCAGGAGACACGCGTGATTCACGTCGAGACTTACGGACACGTGCCGAACCGCCACTCCGGACGGCTCTTCATCGTCGAAGGAATCGACGGGTCGGGCAAGAGCACCCAGCTGACGCTGCTCGCGCAGTGGTTGCGCAGCCAGGGGCATCTGGTGGTGTTCAGCGAATGGAACTCCTCTCCCATCGTCAAGGTCACCACCTCGCGAGGCAAGAAGCGGCAGCTGCTCACGCCGCTGTCGTTCTCGCTCATCCACGCGACCGACTTCTCGGACCGTGTCGAGCGCGACATCGTGCCCGCGCTCAAGGCCGGCGCCATCGTGCTGGCCGACCGCTACGTGTACACGGCGTTCGCGCGCGACGTCGCGCGCGGCGTCGGCCCCGAGTGGGTACGCCGGCTCTACCGTTTCGCGCCGGTCCCCACCATGGCCATCTACTTCCGCGTGCCGCTCGACGTGGCGCTGCACCGCATCCTGTCGGGCCGTCCGAAGCTCAAGTGGTACGAGGCCGGCATGGACCTGGACCTGCACCCGGACGTGACCGAGTCGTACAAGCTCTTCCAGGGACGCATCCAGACCGAGTACGAGAAGATCGTTCCCGAGTTCGGGCTCGAGGTGATGGACGCGACGCGGCCCGTCGAGGTGCAGCAGCGGCTGCTGCGCCAGATGGTGACCCCCTGGCTGCAATCCACGGCGGGCAAGCCGGCCCGCAACGCGGGAGGTGCGCGATGAGGACGTTCCGGACCTACGGGGAAGCGATCCCGCGCGTGTCGCTGCAGGACCTCTCGGGCTGGCTGATCGTGGTCGAGGGCACCGACGGTGTCGGGCGGACCACGCACATCAACCGCCTGCGCGCCCATCTCGAGCGCATGGGCTACGCTGTCGCCGAAACCGGGCTGTCGCGATCCGATCTCGCGAGCCGCGGCATCCATCGCGCCAAGATGGGCAACACGCTCGGATCGAACGCGTTCAATCTCTTCTACGCGACGGATTTCGCGGACCGGCTCCAGCAGCAGATCCTGCCGGCGCTGCGTTCGGGCTTCGTGATGCTGACCGACCGCTACGTGTACTCGCTCATCGCGCGCGCCATCGTGCGCGGCGCCGATCCCGACTGGATCAAGAACGTGTACTCGTTCGCGCTGCGGCCCGACGCGGTGTTCTACCTGCGCATCGGCGTCGAGGAGCTGGTGCCCCGCGTGCTCGCCGAGGGCCCGTTCGACTACTGGGAATCCGGCATGGACCTGCCCATGGGCGAGGACCTGTACGACTCGTTCATCGAGTACCAGCGCCGGGTGATCGGCCAGCTCGACGTTCTCGCCAAGGAGTACTCGTTCCAGACCATCGACGCGACCCGCAAGGTGGAGACGATTTCCGACGAGCTCTGCGAGAGCGTTTCGCGCCTGCTCGCGGAGCGCCAGAGCGAGCGGGCGGCGGACCGGCCCTGAACCCGCCCGCCGGCGCCGGCCGCGAAGCCGAGTTCCACACGGTCGCCGACCAGCTGCTGTCGGCGGTCGCGCGCGCCCACTCCGGCGGCGACGAAGAGGCGGTTCACGACGTGCGCGTCGCGATCCGCCGGATCGAAGCGGCGGCGGGCGCGTTTCGCGACTCGCTGCCGCGCGGGCCGCGCCGCGAACTGCTCGCCACGCTCCGCAAGTGGCGGCGCCGGCTGGGGCGCGTGCGCGACCGCGAAGTGCTCGCGGCGGCGCTCGCCGAACCCGAACTGGCCGCGGCCGGCGGCACGGCGCTCGCCGCGCTGCGTGAGCGCGTGCTCGTCTCACGCGACCGCGAACGGCGGCGCGCCGTCCGCTGGATACGCCCGCAGCGCGTGCGCCGGCTCGCGCGCCTGCTCCGCCGCCTGCAGGTGTCCATCGAACACATGGAGCTGGCGCCCGCGTTGGCGCAGGCCGAACGGCGGTGCGCGCGACGGGAGGCCATCGCGGCCGCCGCGCTGGCGCGCGCGCGCGACACGGACGAAGACGAAGTCCTGCACTCCGCCCGCATCGCCCTCAAGCGCTGGCGCTACGCCGGAGAGGCGCTGAACGGCTACGGCCGCGGCCCGGCGGAAGCCGAGCGCAAGTCGCTCCGCCGCCTGCAGCGCGACCTGGGCACGGTGCACGATCGCGCCGCCCTGCACGCGCTGCTCTCGGCTCAGGCCGCGCGCGCCGCGGCCCGTGAGCGGCCCCGGCGCGCCGAGGCCTTCTCGGTCAGCGCGGCGCTCGCCTTGCTGCAGCGGGAGCAGGCGCTGCGGGACTTCCGTTCACGACCCGAAGTGGCGGCTCCGCCGGACGCGCCGCCGCGCGCTCGGCGCGCGCCTCGAGCATGATGCGGACCCGGGCGCCGCTCAGGCGCTCGAGTTCCTCCGTGCGGCGCCGCGCGCCCCACAGTTCGAGCTGCGCGTCGCGCTGAGCGCGCGCGAACAGCGTCAGCGTTCCGGAGCGGCGCACCACCCGCACGCCGCGGATCAGCTGGTAGTGACTCCGATCGAGCCCTTCGGCGATGCGCAGGATCGCGGCCAGCCACTGCACCAGCGTGCGGGCGGACTTGGGCAGGCGCGCGAACGAGTCGTCGCGCTTCCGCGGGCGGCCCTTGCCGTGATACCGCGCGACGTGGGCGATGACCTGCACCTCTTCCTCGCTCAGGCCGCGCAGGTTGCCGTGCTCGATGATGTAGTAGGAATGCTGGGCGTGCCCGTCGTAGCCGATGGCGCTGCCCACGTCGTGCAGCAGCGCGGCGTAGTGCAGCAGCTCGCGCCCCTCGCGGCCGATGCCGTGCTCCGGAGCGAGCGCGTCGAACAGGGACAGCGACAGCTCGGCCACGTGCCGCGCGTGCGGACCTTCGGGGCCGAACTTGGCGAGCAGCGCCAGCACGCTGCGCATGCGCAGGTCCACCACCTGCTCGAGCGTCGAGACTTCCTGGCGGTGATTGGCGAGCCAGTCCAGCACGAGTCCCTCACGCAGCCCGAAGTCCGACAGCACGATCGAATCCGCCTCGACCCGCTCGAGCACCTCGAGCAGCACCATCGCTCCGGGCAGGATGATCTCGGCGCGGAGAGCGTCCACTTCGGGCAGGCGCTCGCGCTGGGCGCGCGGCATGCTCGTCAGCCGGCGCGTGAGCCGGCGCAGAGACGCGGTCTCCAGCACGTGGCCATTGACCTGGCGCAGGCGTTCGCCGGTGTCCATCCAGTGGGCGGCGTGAGCCAGCGCGTGCACCGACCCCGACGAACCGTAGACGAGCGAGCGCTTGACCTTGCCCAGCCGCTCGAAAACGCCGTCGAGCTGCTCGCGGATCTCGCGCCGCAGCCGCGTGACCTCGCGCGGCGCCGGGGGATCATGCTCGAGGAACGTCTCGGTCAGCCGCAACGCTCCCAGTGGCGCGCTGGCCACGCGCGGCGGGCCGCCGTCGTGGCGCGCCACCAGCTGGGTGCTGCCGCCGCCGATGTCCACCACGAGCGCGTCCTCGGGCGGCACGCGCAGCGCGGCCCGGATCGCGATGTCGATGATGCGCCCTTCTTCCGCCGCCGGGATCACGCGGGGCGTGACGCCCGCGGACTCGCGGCACATCTGCAGGAACTCGCCACCGTTCGACGATTCGCGCACGGCCGCCGTGGCAGTGCACACGATCTTGTCGGCGCCCATGCGGCGCGCGAGCTGCGTGAAGCGGCGCAGCGCGGCCGCCGTGCGCTTCATGGCGTCGCGGCGCAGGCGGCGGGCGGCGAACGACCCGCGCCCGATCTGCACCACCTCACGCTCGCGGTCCACCACCTCGAAGTCCGGAGGGCGCGTCGCGCTGGCGATCACCATGTGGATCGAGTTCGAGCCGATGTCGATCGCGGCGATGCGCAAGGGGGCCTCCGCTGGACGGGATGGAACGTGGGTTCGCCCCGTTTATCGTCCAGATGGGCCGGACACGCAACCTCGAAGCCCGCTGTCCGCGAACGAGAAGGCGCCCCGCGACGAGTGGTCGCGGGGCGCCGCACTGCCGGAATGATGTGCTACTCGCCGCCCTTGGCCGGCGTGACCACGGGCGTGGCGTCCTTCTTCTTGGCCGCCTTGGCCGCGTTCGACTCGCGCATCGCCTTGGCGAGCGACTTGTCGAACAGGTGGATCTGCGGCGGCTCGTCGGCGATCAGGTACTCGAACTCGCTGCGGTACTCCTCGAGGTTCATGTGCGCGGTGGCCGCGAAGCGCGCCAGTTCGTGCTCGTCCTCGAAGTCGTCGCGGCGCAGGCGGATCATGTAGCGGCGCGCGATGGCGTAGCGGGTCGAGTGAATGTCCACCATGCGCGTCTTGGCGCGTCCCGTGACCGGGTCGAGCAGGTCCACGAACGGGATCGGCACGAACTGCCCGGCCTGGAGCGAAACCAGCGCCGCGCTGCCGCCGTCGAGCAGGAACTTGGTGGCGCAGTAGCCCAGATCGCGCGTGTACTCCATGTCGTTCGGGATCGGATCGGCGCAGCGCAGCTCGTAGCCGATGTTCTTTTCCACGATCGTCGTGGCGATGCCGAACTCCTTGAGCCGCTTCTGGACTGCGCGCTTGAGCATTTCGCCGATGTTCACCTCGGCGATGCGCACGTGGCCGTGAGCGTCGCGTTCGACGTCCTCGAAGTTGGCGAAGTCCTGCGGGTCGATGCTCAGCACCACGCCCTCGGCGATGACGGCCACGCCGTCGCGCCGTCCGTACGCCAAGCGCTTGATGATCGCCGACACGAGCGTGTCCACGAGCGTCTTGAGCCGGATGGGCTGGGTCTTGAACTCCTCGGGAATCAGCGTGAGCGTGGCGCCGGCGGCCTTGCCGATGCCGAGCGCCAGATGCCCGGCCTTGCGGCCCATCGCGATGATGAAGTACCAGCGCGACGTGGTCTTGGCGTCCACCATGATGTTCTTGACGATCTCGCAGCCGTGATGACGCGCGGTCTGGTACCCGAACGTGTCCACGTACGACGGCAGGTCGAGGTCGTTGTCGATGGACTTGGGCACGTGCACCACGTTGATGCGCCCGGCCGCCTTCTTTTCGACCATCATGGCCGAGAACGCGGTGTCGTCACCGCCGATGGTGACCAGGTCCGTCACGCCCAGCCGCAGCAGCGACAGCACGACGTTCTCCAGGTACTCGGGCTTGGTCGTGGGGTTCGCGCGCG
>JADLGX010000465.1 GCA_020849095.1 Candidatus Eiseniibacteriota bacterium | reverse complement strand
GAAAAGACGGCGGCCGGCGTGGCCTGACGGGCCGCGCGACGAACTTGCCGCCACTTGCATCGCGAGAGGGAGGGCGCTCCGGCGCCCTCCCTCTCATGCGTTCCGGCGGGACTCCGATACTCGGAACGGGCGCGCCGCCGGCCGCGCCGTGACGAAACGACTCGGAGGTAGTTCGCATGCGCAAGCTATCGGTCCCTCTCTCGGGCCGCGAGGTGTCCTTCGGACAGGACGAGCTGATCGTCAGCAAGACCGACCTGAAGGGGCACATCACCTACGCCAATCACGTCTTCCAGCGTGTCTCGGGCTACTCCGAAGCCGAGCTCATGGGCCAGCCGCACAACCTGATCCGCCACCCCGGCATGCCTTGCTGCGTGTTCAAGCTGCTGTGGGACACGCTCGCCGACGGCCGCGAGATCTTCGCCTACGTGCTCAACCAGGCGCGCAACGGCGACGAGTACTGGGTCTTCGCGCACGTCACGCCCAGCTACGACAAGAGCGGCCACTGCGTGGGATACCACTCCAACCGACGCGTGCCCTATCCCGACGCCCTGCCCAAGGTGAAGGACCTCTACGCCGCGCTGCTGGCCGAGGAGCGCCGCCACGCCAACATTCACGAGGGCATGGCAGCCTCGATGCAGGTGGTGCAGGACCTGCTCGCCAAGAACGGGCTCACCTACGCCGAGTTCGTCTTCAGTCTGTCCGATCACACGCGTCTCGAAAGGAGCATCGCATGAGCTTCCTTCCCAGGCGCGACGCCGGAAAACCGGGCGCGATGCACAAGAACTCGGACGAGTTCCTCAAGCACGTCGCCGACGCATGCGAGCGCGCGGCCGCGGGCGACCTGGAGTCTCGCGTGCTCGGGATTCCCGCCGACGGGGACTCGCACCGCATCGGCACCGCGATCAACACGCTGCTCGACATCGCGGACGGCTACGTTCGCGAGTCCGCCGCCGCGATGGACCACTGCAGCAACGGGCTGTTCTATCGTCCCATCCTCACCCGCGGCATGGCGGGCTCGTATCGCGACAGCGCCGTGGTGATCAACAAGGCCGCGCACAAGATGAAGCAGGATGCGGCGAGCCTGACCACGTTCGAGACCGAGCGGGCCCGCGTCGCCAACGAGGTGGCCACCGCGACCAACGCCGTGGCGGCCGCGTGCGAGGAGCTGAACGCCACGACGACCGAGATCAAGGCAAATCTGGGCCAGGCCGTGGACATGACGCACACAGCCGTGGACGAGTCGAACCGCTCGGCCGAGGCCATCCAGCGTCTGGGTGACGCGGCGCGGCGGATCGAGTCCGTCGTCGCGCTGATCGCGCGCATCGCCCGCCACACGAACCTGCTCGCGCTCAACGCCACCATCGAGGCCGCGCGTGCCGGCGTGCACGGCGCCGGGTTCGCGGTGGTCGCCAACGAGGTCAAGGTGCTGTCGCAGGACACCGCCAAGGCCACGCAGGACATCGTGAAGACGGTCGAGGAGATGCTGGCCGCCACCGAGAACGCGTCGTCCGCAATCTCTTCGATCGGCAACTCGATCAAGGAAGTGGACACCACCGCGACCAACATCCTCACGTCGCTCGACGAACAGGTGAAGGCGACCGGCGAGATCGCCGACCGCATCACCGAGGTGGCCAACCAGACGCGCGACATGACCACGTCCACGCGCAGCGGGCTGTTCTAGCCCGGCCTCAGAGCACGTCGGCGAGCGTCACCTCGACCACCTGGTCCACCAGCTCGCGCTCCACGGTGAGCTTCACCGTGGAGCCGATCTCGCCGGATTCGAACAGCGCCTCGAGCTGCTCCGGCGTCCAGCGCTCGACCGGCTTGCCGTTCACCGCCTTGAGGATGTCGCGCACCTTGAGGCCCGCGTCCGCACCGGGCGAGTGGCGTACGACGGCGGCGATGTACACCACGCCCTGGTAGCGGCACACGTAGATTCCGCTGCGTGAGAAGCGGTCGCGCAGCGGATAGCGCGCGCCGGGCTCCAGCCACAGCGTGCCGTGCGCGTAGTCGAACGTGGTCTTGAAGCGCTCCAGCACGCTGGTGCCGATGTTGCCCTGGATCTCGAAGCTGCCCGAACTGCCGAAGCGGTGCAGCGACAGCCCGCCGACGGGCTCGGTCCACGAGAACGGCCCGATCCGGATGCTGTCGAGCCGGCACACGGTCTCGGGGAACGAGCCGCCGATGCCGCCGACCCAGTGCCGCACCTCTTTGCTCTTGCGCGTCCCGAACAGGTGGCAGTCCTCGACCTGGCGCGAGTGCACCTGCATGACCGTGGCGTTGCCCACGTCCACGATGAATTTGCCGCGGCAGGACTCGTTCAGCAGCACGTCCACGGTGGGAATGCCGCGATGCAGCACGAAGGGCACGGCCGCGCCGCCACCGGTGTGCCGCCACGTGGCGGGGTCGTGCAGCGTGACCACCTGCTTGTCGAAGTCGAACTCGACCACGAACCGGCCCAGCACGTCGTAGCCGATGAGCCCGTCCATGTCGTCCCAATCGAACTTCTCGACCGTCTCGTTGAGCCCGAGCGCCGCGATGGCGAGGTCCGCCACTTCGATGCCGTCGCCGGCGGCCGAGGTGATGCGCAGCGACTTCGCGCGCCCCCACCCGCCGACGTCCACCCCACCCACTCCCTCCGCGAGCATGCTGCCCTCGAGCGCGATGCCCGCGTCACGCGCGAAATTGGCGTCCACGGCCGTCATGGTGCAGCCGGTGTCGAGGATGAAGTCGCCCGGGCGCGAGCCGTTGAGCGAGGCGCGCACCCACACGTGGCCGCGCCGGTAGCGAAACGGCAGGCTCGCCACACCCTTGCCCTTGAGCCACACGGTGGGCCGGGCGGCCGCCAGCGGCGGCCCGAACTGCGTCGCCGCGCGCGGAAGCTCGGCGCGCACGCTGTCCACGTTGAGGCGCTGGAAGCCGCTCGGAAACAGCGCCGAGTCCCCCATGATCGAACACGTCCAGCGCTTGCGGCCCGCGAGCGCCTTCCACCCGGTCAGGTACTCGTTCCAGGTGTACTGGTCACGCTTGTGCGTGATGCGCGACAGCAG
>JADLGX010000464.1 GCA_020849095.1 Candidatus Eiseniibacteriota bacterium | reverse complement strand
GGAAGCCATCGAGCTGGTAGTGCCAACCCTTTGCGTGCCTGTGGAATGCGCAGGTAGGGTTGGGGCAATGCGGGGGCGCCGAGGGGGCTGGCGCGCTGGTCATGCCTCAACACCGCTGCAAGCCCCGGGCCTTCACCAATCTTCGGAGCACAACCAATCCCATGAACCTCTGGAACAAGTTCCGTGACGGCCTCAAGCGCACGCGCGACGCGATCGTCGGCGGCCTGGGCGCCGCGCTCCGGCTGACCGGCCCGCTGGACGCCGCCACGGTCGAGGCGCTCGAGGAGGCGCTGCTGCGCGCCGACGTGGGGCCCGACACCGCCGAGCGGCTGATCGACCGCGCCAAGAAGCGCATGGGGCAGGAGCGTGACCTCGACTTGCGAGGCGCGCTCGAGAAGTCCGCGGCCGACATGATGCGGGGAGATCGCGAGCCGGTGCACTTCGGCCCGCCCGCGGGGCACGAGGGGCCGTGGGTGGCGCTGATCGTGGGAGTGAACGGCGCGGGCAAGACCACGTTCGCGGGCAAGCTCGCCGCGCGCTTCACGCGCGAGGGCAAGCCGGCGCTGCTGGTCGCCGCCGACACGTTCCGCGCCGCGGCGTCCGAGCAGCTGGTGGTGTGGGCGGAGCGCGCGGGCGTCGAGATCATCCGCGCCAAGGACGGCTCCGATCCGGCGTCGGTGGTGCACGACGGCGTGACCGCCGCCATCGCGCGCGGCAAGAAGGTCGTGCTCGTGGACACCGCGGGCCGGCTGCACACCAAGCAGAACCTGATGGCCGAGCTGGAAAAGGTGCAGCGTGTGTGCGCGCGCGTGCTGCCCGGAGCGCCGCATCACGTGCTGCTGGTGCTCGACGGCACGCAGGGCCTGAACGGCGTGTCGCAGGCGCGCGAGTTCGGCAAGACGGTGGCGCTGTCGAGCATCGCGGTGACCAAGCTGGACGGCACGTCGCGCGGAGGCGCGGTGCTGGCCGTGGCGGACCAGTTGAAGGTGCCGGTCAGCCTGGTGGGACTGGGCGAAGGCCTCGACGACTGGGAACCGTTCGACGCCGAGGCCTTCGCGAAGGGACTCTTCGAGGAGTCCTGATCAGCGGCGCTTGGGCGCCGCGGCGGTGGGCGTGGCCTTCTTGCGCGCCGCCTCGGCGCGGAGCTGCGCCAGCGATTTCTGCCGTTCGAGCGGCAGCATGCGCGCCTTTTCGCCGTGCCCGTACGCGATCAGCCGCGCGGAGCCCGTGCCCTTCTCGCGCAGGCGCATCGGCGCGCCCTCGGCCGAACGCCCGATCATCCACGTGCGGCGCGAAATGGTGTTCTCGAGGTCCTCGCGCGCGATGTGGGTGAGCGGCACCTCGAGCGTGAACCACGTGGTGCGGGTCTCGCGCACCTCGGTGTAGTTGGTGCTGTCCCCCATCGAGCTGGTCACGCCCGTGCCTTCCTTGAACGAGATCTTGCGCGTGTTCAGCGTGCCCATGGGAGTGTGCACGGTGTCCGCCTCGAGCGTGTCCACGTCCCACATCATCGGGCGCTTGAACAGGTTTCGCGCCTTGAGCGTGCTCGAGGCGGGGCGGACGACGTTCTCGGTGGGAAGGCCGGCCTCGTTGAGGTCCGAGATGGCCTTTCGCTGGTACACCTGCATGTGCTGCACGGCCGCGCTGTCGTCGAAGATGGCGTACGACATCATGGTCGCCGCGGTCTCGGGCGGGCGGCCCTTGGTGTCCGTCCAGGTCTCGACCCAGAAGCACTCTTCGCCCCACCACTCCTCTTCGCCGGCGATCAGGATGGTGAGTTCGTAGTCGTCCGACATGCCCAGCTCGCTCTGGCCGGTCATGCGGTAGCGCACCCAGTCGCCCACCTTGAAGGTGGGTTTGTGCGCGTAGTCGAGGATGCCGATGCCGTTGATCCGGCGGACGACCTGAGGCTGGGTGTAACCGGGCACGGCAAAGCAGGTGGCGGCGGCGACGACGAGGAGCAGGACCTGGATGGCACGACGCATGCAGAAAACCTCGGGGGTGGTGAGGAGCCTTCTTCCCACTCGCCATCCGGGGGCCGGCGGCCGCAGGGGCCCGAAGGTGGCGTGAACTGGCCGAACATTATGGCCGAGCAGGGCCTTTCCTGAAAAGCCTCATCCCTCGCCCCCGGCGGAGCAGCGCATGTCCCATGTCGCCGCCAGCGTCTTCATTCCCGACGATTCGACCACGGACGAGACGGTTCACCCCCCGGCGGGCGGGGCCCCGGAGCCCGCCTCCGCGCCCGCCCGGGCGCTGCGCCCGCGCGAACGACTGCGCGAACGCGGGGTCGGCCAGCTGGCGGACGCCGAGCTTTACGCGCTGGTGCTGGGCTCCGGCGTGGCCGGGCGCAGCGCGGTGCGGCTGGGGCGCGCGCTGGCCCGGCGGGCGCCCTCCGAGCTGGCGCGCTGGCCGCTGGCGCGCTGGCTGACGCTGGCCGGGATCGGCCCGGCCCGGGCCTCGGCGCTGTGCGCCGCGTTCGAGCTGGGACGGCGCGCGGCCGAACGTCCCGTGCCCGGCATGGCCATTCGCGGTCCGGACGACGTGCTGCCGCACGTGCGTGACCTGGCCACCGCGCGGCGCGAGCACTTCGTGGTGCTGCTGCTCAATGCGCGCCACGAGATGCAGCGCCGCGAGGTGATCTCGATCGGCAGCCTGAACGCCTCGATCGTGCATCCGCGTGAGGTGTTCCTGCCCGCCATCATGGAGTCGGCCGCCAGCATCGTGCTGGTGCACAACCATCCGAGCGGAGACCCCGAGCCGAGCGAGGAGGATCTCTCGATCACGCGCCGGCTGGTCGAGGTGGGGGACCTGGTCGGCATCGGCGTGCTCGACCACGTGGTGGTGGCGTCGCGCGGGCTGGTCAGCTTTCGGGCGCGCCAGCTGCTTTGAAGGCGGCGGGCGGCAACTTTCGGCTTGTGCGCGGGCGCGCGAGCGAAGAAGGTTGCGCGCTCGCGCGGCCCCGCGCGGCCGTCTGCCCGTCCCGACCCGGAGGAACCGTTGAGCCCCGAGGAAACAGCTCCCGACCCGCGCGAGGACGCGGGCCGCCGCCGCGCGCGGCTGTGGGACCGCGTCGTGGAGGGGCAGGCCGCGGTGCTGCCGGCCGGCGCGCCCGAGTGGCTGTGGGAGGCGGGCCGTCGCGAGGAACGCATGGCCGCGCTGGAAGCGCTGCTGCCCGGTCCGCTCGAGCGCGCGTGCGTGTGCCTGCGCGTGCTGGGCGCGGCGCCGCAGGAGTGGCACGTGGGGCTGCCGCTCGACCGGCTGGTCGAACCGTGGCTGATCGACACGCTGGGTGGCGAGCTGATGGGCGCTGCCATCGACCGCGTGATCCCGGAACCGCTCGGCATGGCGGGCTCCGCGCGCTGGCTGCTGCACGCCGGCGGCGCCGCGCACCTGGTGACGCACGACGCCGCCCGCTACGTGGCCGAGACCGCGCGCTGGGCGCTGGAGCATCCGGTGCCGCGCAATCGCACCGAGACGCTCGAGGTGCTGGCGCGCATCCATTCGCCGTTCGTGGTGCCCCTGCTGCACGCCGTCCTGGCCGGGCTATTCACGCCGCGGGTCGCGAGCGCCGAGGAATCCGAGCTGTTCGACCTGTTCGGCGAGCCCGGCACGTTCTTCGTGGACGACGACCACCTGCTGCGCGGCACGAGCGATCGCGCCTACTCCGCGCTGCTGCTGGCGCGCCGGGGCGAGCGCGGCATCCGTCCGCGCATCCTCGACCTGATGGACACCGCCGGGCGCGAGGATTTTCACGCGCTCGCGCTGGCCATGGAGGCGCTCGAGGAAGCGCCGGAGTGAGAGCCCCGAGCGGCGGCGCGCGAGTGCGCGCGCCGCGCTCCGGGGGAAGATCCGGCCGGTTGGACCCCGCGTGTGAACGCGACGTCCGGCCCAGGCCCGGGCGCCGGCCGGTGGCCGGGACGCTAGCCCGGCCGCAGAACCTGCGCGTGGGGCGCGCCGGGTGCGCGCGCGAAGAATGGGGGTGTTGCCGGGGCACTGCGACCGGGTGTCCGCATGGCTGCACTCCATGCGCGGCGTCGCGCCGCGCGTGCGCCCGGTCGGGGCGATTCGGCTGGAAAAGGCGCGGGAGGGCGACGAATGCGTCGCGCCCTC
>JADLGX010000463.1 GCA_020849095.1 Candidatus Eiseniibacteriota bacterium | reverse complement strand
GCAGCTGGTCGAACTGGTGCGCGACATGATCGTGATGGACGTGCGCGACACGATCGACGTGGCCGCCGGCGGCGACCTGTCGTGGTGGGCGGGCACCACGCTCATGCGCATGCCCACGCGGTTCGGCACGCTCGACCTGAAACTGACGCGGCCCGCGCCGGGACGGCTCGTGGCCAGCTGGAGCGACGTGACGGTGCCGCTGCGCGTGCGAGTGCCGGACGGTGTGCGCCTCGACGCGGTCGAAGGCGCCGCGATGCCCGAACGCGGTTCGCGCTGGGTGACTTGCGGCACGGGACAGAACCGCGTCGCGCTGCAGGTGACGCCGCTGTGAAGCGCGCGCGTTCCGGCCCGCCCGCGCGCCCGAGTGGCGGCAAGCCGGCGCCTGCGCAGCGCCGCTCGGGCGCGCTCGCGCGGCCGGCGCTGATGGGCGCCGTGGTGGTGGGGATCGCGCTCGCGGCTTTCGGCTGGTGGCGCCTGCGTGCGGCCACCGAGCGCAGCAACGTGCCGCGCGAAGGCGCGATTCCCGTTGCGGGGATGACGACCGAGGCCATGCTCGACAGCGTGCGCGTGCACTTCGAGCGGCGCGACTGGGCCGTGGCGCTGAGGTGGGCGCACGAGTGCAACGTGTCGGCGCCCGGCACGCCGTCGCTGCTGCTCAATGAGGCGCTCGCGTGGCACAACTTCGCGCAGGACCCGTCGCAGGAATGGCCCGGCCGGCCGGCGTCGCGCACGAGCCTCGATCGCATCGAGATGGAAAAGCGCGCGTTCGCGCTGCTCGATTCCGCCGAGGCGGTGGCGACCGGCCCGGAGGAGTGGGCGAACCTGCGGCGCTGGCGCGGGACCCAGTACGAAGTGCTCGGCCTGCCGCTCGACGCGCTGCTGTCCTACGACACCGCGCTCCAGCGCTCACCCGGCTATCGGCCCGCCATGGAGCGGCTCAGCTGGCTGCAGCGCGTGATCATCGATCCGGCCGATCCCAAGGGCGTGACGGCCGAAAAGTCGAGGCCGCATCCCTGAGAGGGACACGGCCTCGCCCGAGCCCGGAGGGCGAAGAGGCTCCTAGTCCAGCCGCACCATGCGCTGCGTGCGGTGTCCCTCGGCGGAGAGGAGCCTGACGAAGTAGAGCCCGGCCCGCGCGCGCGAGCCGTCCGCCAGGTGCCCGTCCCAGCTCCAGGAGTGCCGGCCCGCGGCGAACTCGCCCTGCATGCGCGCGATGCGCCGTCCCGAGGGATCCAGCACCTCGATGCGCGCCGAGCCGGCCCGCGAGAGCGAGAACGAGAGCAGCGCGGCTCCGCCCGAGGGATTCGGTGTGGGGCGCGAGAGCGCGAACGCCGGCGGCCCGTCCTCGACGCCGGCCGTGTTGTCGCGCACCTCGAAGTGCGCGTCGCTGGTGTCGGCGGCCGCGTTCGCCGCGGCGTCCCGTGCCGTGACGCGGATGACCGCGCCGGTCGAGAAGGGAGGCTGCACCAGCCACGACCAGCTGCCGCTGTTGGCGAGCCCGTGCGCGATCTCGACCCAGGGGCCGGCGCCGCCGTTCACGGAAACGTGGATGTCCACCGAATCCACGGACGCATTGTCCGCGGCGCTCCACTGGATCGAGTGGGTCTCGCCGCCGTTCCACACCTCTCCGCCGTTGGGAGCGAGCACGCTCACGGCGGGCGCGGTCACGTCGGCGAAGTGGGCGACGAGCGTGCGGTTGGCCAGCATCGCCAGCGCCAGCGGGTTCGTGGAGGCGGTGGTGTCGCCCGTCCAGCCCGTGAACGCCCAGCCGCTGCCCGGCGTGGCCGTGAGGGTGACGAGGGCGCCGTAGGCATAGCTGGCGAGGTCCGGCGACTTGCCGACCGAGCCGGCGCCGCTCGTGGAGACGGTGAGCGTGCGCGCGTCACCCTCGAAGCTGGCGGCGATGGTGTGGTTGGCCGCGATGGCGCTGAACGTGTAGGAGGGGACCGCGCCGACGGACGCGCCGTTCACGAGCACGTTCGCGATGTGGTGGTTGGCGCTCGCCGTGATCGTGAACGTGCGGCTCGACCCCTGCGCCTGCAGCAGCGTGCCGCTCGGCGTGATCGTGCCGCCGGGGCCGGCGCTCGCCACGATGCTCCAGCGGTCGATCGTGAAGTTCGAGGCGCTCGTGCCGGTGCCCGAGTTGAACGCGGCGTCGCGCGCGATCACGCGCATGCGGAACGCGGTGCCGGGCGCGTTGGGCACGGTCCAGTTCCAGGTGCCGGAGTTGGCGACCCCCGAGGCGATCACGTTGGTGTAGTTGACGCCGCCGTCCGACGAATACGCAATGTCCACGGTGGTGATGGCCACGTTGTCCGTGGCGGTCCAGGTGATGGCGTGCTGGGAGCCCGCCTTCCAGGTTTCGCCGCCCGCGGGCGAGGTCACGGTGACGACCGGGGGAGCGGTGTCGCCGGGAATCACCGCACCGCGTCGCGTGGCCCACTGGGTCGCGTTCAGGAAGATGGCGCTGTCCGCCTTGGCACCGGCGAGTTCGTTCCAGCCATCGAAGATGTTGTCGTTGCCCGGGGTGGCGGAGCCGTCGTCGGCCGGGGAACTATCGCCCACGAACACCACGCGGCCGTTGCCGTACACCGAGTGGGCGACCATGGCGTTGCTGGTGCTGCCCTGGGGGGTGCCTGTCGTCCACACGTCCCCGGTGACGGTGGGGTTGATCGCGGGGTACAGCACGAACGTGGTTCCGCCATGGAACGCGATGCCGGTGGCGTTGCCCCAGGGCCCGGTGATGATGGAGTCGGTGGGCGACGTGTTCACGTTGGTGCTGGTCATGTTGAACCAGTTGTTGGGCTCCGGGCTGACCGCCGAGTGCACGCCCCACAGTTTCTGCGCGTCGAGAAGGTTGGCGATCGCGGGCGAATCGTAGCCGTCGCTGTTCCGGTCCGAGTTCCAGTGATCCACGATCAGGATCAGCCCGCCGCCGTCGCGCACGTAGTTGAAGATGGCCGTGGACTCGGCGGCCGAGAAGCGGATGTTCGGCTCGGCGATCACGTACAGGTCGTAGTTCGACAGGTCGTACTGGTTGGAGGGGTTCTGGTAGGTGATGCCGTACGACGTGGTGAGCGTGTGGACGGTGTATCCGCGCTTCACCAGCGCCACGCCGAACGCGGAGATGCCGCCGGTCCAGTAGTTCTCGGCCGTGGTCGGGACGATGCCGGACTGGGCTGGGGAGGGCACCGGCTCGTTGTCGTCGATGATCCAGTCGGCGTTGCCGGCGGTCTCGCCCTTGGTGTTGTCGAACAGCGCCTTCTTCTGCGCGGCGGCGGGGGAGACGATCAGCAGGAGCGCGAGAAGCGCGAGCGCGAGGTGTCGAGGCATGGTGTCCCTGGGCTGAAGGTGCGCGAACGGCGAAGTGGCGAAGCCGGCGGGGCCCCTCGAGGGAGGCCGGTACGGCTGGGGTTGTCACTTCAAAGTGTACGGGGCGACCGGCCGTCGCTCCAAACCGAACGCGGCGGCGGCCGGGGGGATTTGCCCCACCGGCCGCCGCCGCGTTCGCTGTCGCCGAACTCGCGCTCTTCTAATGGTGCTCGTCGTGCGAGTGCTCGCCGGGGGTCATGTAGGCGAGGTGCGCCTCGAGCATGTGCTCGCCCACCGCCCGGGCGAGCACCTCCTCGGGAATGCGCTGCACCGGCAGGCGCACCCGCACGGTGTCGCGGCCGCGCACCACGGCGACGGGCATGTCCGTCGCGTCCTTCCACCCGGCGCGTCCCGCGAACCACTCGTCGGCCGGCTTGCCGTCGATCGTCTGCAGCACGTCGCCCGCGCGGATTCCCGCCCGAGCCGCAGGCCCGCCCGGCCGCACTTCGCTCACCGTGAGCCTGCCGCTGGCGCTGTCACGATCGGAGTAGATGCCGAACCACGGGCGCGCGCTCATGGCGTCGAAGCGCGACAAGCACTCGTCCACGGGAAGCGGGCAGCGCTGCTGTTCGGCGCCGGCGGTCGCCGCCGTGGCCGTGAGGGCGAGGATGAGCAGCAGCGCGGTTCGAATCGAACGGGACATGTTTCCTCCGGG
>JADLGX010000462.1 GCA_020849095.1 Candidatus Eiseniibacteriota bacterium | reverse complement strand
CGGATGAACCTCGTGCTCCACGGCGTGTCGGACTTCCACGTCGCCGCCGGCAACACCCTCGCCGCGCCCGCGTTCGCGGAGGGTGACCGCCTCCGGACGTTCAACGTAGTTCTTGCCAACCCGCCCTACTCCATCAAGAAGTGGAACCGCTCGGCCTGGGAGAGCGATTCGTGGGACCGCAACTTCCTCGGCACGCCCCCACAGGGTCGCGCCGACTACGCCTTCTTCCAGCACATCCTGCGCAGCATGGACCCCAAGACGGGCCGCAGTGCGGTCCTGTTCCCGCACGGCGTGCTCTTCCGCAACGAAGAAGCCGACATGCGGCGGAAGCTCGTCGAGTCCGACCTCATCGAGTGCGTCCTGGGCCTCGGCCCGGGGCTCTTCTACAACTCGCCGATGGAGGCGTGCGTCGTCGTCTGCCGCAGCCAGAAGCCCAAAGCCCGCAAGGGCAAGATCCTGTTCATCGACGCCGTGGCCGAGATCGCTCGGGAGCGCGCGCAGAGCTTCCTGCGCGCCGAGCACCAGCAGCGGATTCTCAAGGCGTACCAGGGCTTCGCCGACGTCCCCGGCTTCGCCACCGTCGCCGCCCTGCCCGCCGTGCTGGCCAACGACGCCAAGCTTTCGCTCCCGCTCTATGTGAACCGCCCGAAGTCCGCAGCGACGAACGGGGTCGAATCCACGCTCGCGGAAGCGTGGGAAGAGTTCGATCAGGGCGGCCGCGAGTTCTGGCAGCAGATGGATGCGATCGTGGACATGCTCGACGGCGTCGTCGCAGAGGAGGCGGGCGATGCCTGAGGTGAAATCACCCAAGAGAACCGCACGGTGGACCAAAGTCGCGTTCGGCGACATCGTCCGCCTGTGCACCGAGCGTTCCAGCGATCCCGAGGCAGTTGGCTTCGAGCGGTACATCGGGCTGGAACATCTCGACCCGGGCGAACTGCGGGTTCGCAAATGGGGCGACCTCGCCGACGGCGTGACATTCACGAACGTGTTCCGCCCCGGTCAGGTGCTCTTCGGCAAGCGCCGCGCGTACCAGCGCAAGGTCGCCGTGGCCGACTTCAGCGGCGTCTGCTCCGGTGACATCTACGTGCTGGAGCCCAAGGGCGATGCGCTGCTACCAGAACTCCTGCCCTTCATCTGTCAGACCGATGCGTTCTTCGAGCATGCAGTCGGGACCTCAGCGGGGTCACTGTCCCCGCGAACCAACTGGGAGAGCCTGGCCAACTTTGAGTTCGCCCTGCCGCCGATCGAGGAGCAGCGACAACTTCTGCGGCAGCTTCGGTCGTTTGATGCTGCTTCCCAAGACCACGCTGCGATTGCCGATTCATGCCGTGCCGCGATCGCGTCCCTGTCGGAACAACATGCCGTAGCCGAAGTGCATGGTGCCAAGAGCCGTCGAGGCGTGCTTCAGAATGGCTGGCGGCACCTCACAATCAAGGAACTATGCGAAGGCGAGAACTTCGGATTAACGCTTGGTCCGTTTGGCAGCGATCTGGTCGTTGAGGACTACGGCAAATGCGACCGTGGGACACCGGTGCTGTTTGTGGCGGACGTCCAGCGTTTTCGCCTTGAGCATGTATCGAAGCGATTCATCAGTGAGGTCAAACACGTGTCGCTTCGAGCCCACGAAGCGCTGCCTGGCGACGTTCTGGTAACTGAGATGGGTTGGCCGCCGGGAGAGGCGTGCGTCGTACCAGACGGCTGGCCTCCGAGCATCATCAAGGCTGATCTCATTCGCGCACGAGTCAATCCCTCGATTGTTCTGCCACACTACCTAGAGGCCGTTCTCAACTCTCACTGGGGCCAGCGCCAGATAGTTCGGATTTCGCCGGGAACGACGCGGCCACGAATGACGCTCCGCGACTTCCGTGATATTCGCATCGCTACGCCCCCGATCGGCGTTCAGCGGGCTTTCACGGAAGCGGTCGCACGGCTTCAAGAAGGCATTACACAAGCCGAGTGTCGCGCGCAGTCATTGCGCGTGATCAAGCGGCTCGCACTTGAACGGATGTGGCCACGTGTTTAACGAATCCAATACCGTCGAAGCCTTCACCCGCGACCTGGTCAAATCGATCGGCTGGACGTTCGTTGACCGTGACACTCTTCCACGCCAGCAGCAGGATGTCCTCGTCGAGTCTCATCTTCGCGAGGCGCTCGTGCGCCTGAATCCGACCATCGCCGAGCGCCCCGAACGCGCCGATGAGGTGCTCTCTCGACTCCGTGCCGCCATCATGACCGTCCGCGACACGGGGCTGGTCAAGGCCAACGAAGAGTTCGCCGCGTGGCTGCTGGGCGAACGGTCGATGCCCTTCGGCGGGAATGGCGAGCACGTCACCATCCGCCTGATTGACTTCGACACACTCAAGAACAACCGCTTCGTCGTCACCCAGCAGGTCACTTTCCGCGCCGGCAAGACGGAGAAGCGTGCCGACATCGTCCTGCTCATTAACGGCATGCCGCTGGTGGTCATCGAGGCGAAGACCCCGGTGCGATCGAGCGAAAGCTGGCTCGACGGTGCACTGCAGATCAACGAGGACTACGAGAAGAACATCCCCGAGCT
>JADLGX010000461.1 GCA_020849095.1 Candidatus Eiseniibacteriota bacterium | reverse complement strand
ATCCTCGAGGCCGGCAACGGCGCCGAGGCCATCGCGATCCTGGAGCAGCGCAAGCCCGACCTGCTGTTCCTCGACGTGCAGATGCCCGAAGTGGACGGACTCGGCGTGGTGGCCGCCGTGGGCGCGGATCGCATGCCCGCGACCATCTTCGTGACCGCTCACGACGAGCATGCGATCGCCGCGTTCGAGATGAACGCCGTGGACTACCTGCTCAAGCCGGTCACGGAGGAGCGGTTCGCACAGGCGCTCGCTCGCGCCAAGACGCGCCTGCAGCAGGCGCCCGCCGAGGGCGACCGGCGGCAGATCGTGGACCTGCTCGAGGCGCTCGTGACGCCGCAGCGCCACGTGAGCCGGCTGGCGGTGAAGTCGGCGGGGCGCACGGTGTTCGTCGAGGTGAACGACATCGACTGGATCGGGGCCGCCGAGAACTACGTGGAGCTGCACGTGGGCCGCGACGCGCACCTGCTGCACGTGCCGCTCTCCACGCTGGAGCGCTCGCTCGACCCGGCGCGCTTCCTGCGCATTCACCGCTCGGTCGTGGTGCAGGTGCCGCGCATCGTCGAGCTGGTGCCCGGGCTGCACGGCGAGTACGAGGTGGTGCTGCGCGACGGCACGCGGCTGGGGTCGGGGCGGACGTACGCCGACAAGCTGCGGGCGCTGGCGGCCAATCCCTTCTGAGGCGGGCGCCTCCGGCGCCCGCGGCACCGGCGCCTTCGGCGCCGGGGTGCCCAGCGCGGAGGGTGGGCGCCTGCAATTCCGGGAAAGTGGTCCGGACGGTTCGTCACCGCCGGACAGCGCTTCGTCAAAGCCCGCTCGGCGGCACGCAACTCCTGCCGCCAGCATGCGCGTATCGCGCACCCGCAGGCGCCCGTCGCGCCGGCGCCACAGGAGGAATCCATGAGCTCTTCGCTTCCCCCGTCCGCCACGACTCCGTACTCCCACCCGATCGGCTCGCTGCGGGCGTGGATCACGCTGCTCGTGGTCGCACACCACTCCGTCCTCGCCTATCACTCCGACGCGCCGCCCATGCCCGCCTCGCTCGACGGCGGCAACCGCATCTGGGGCGCGTTCCCGATCGTGGACAGCGCGCGGTTTCCGCTCTTCGGGCTGTTCACGTGGGCGAACGAGATGTACTTCATGGCGCTCATGTTCCTGCTGTCGGGACTGTTCGTGTGGCCGGCGCTTCAGCGCAAGGGCGCCGGCGCGTACGTGCGCGACCGCGTCGTGCGCCTGGGCATTCCGTTCGTGATCGCGGCCGGGCTGCTCGCGCCGCTCGCGTATCACGTGACGTGGCTGCAGATGGGAGGCACCGGCGGCTGGGGCGCGTTCTGGGCCGTGTGGACCAAGCCCGGCGTGTGGACCTCCGGGCCCGCGTGGTTCCTGTGGGTGCTCCTGTCGTTCGACCTCGTGGTCGCGGCGATCACGGCCGTCGCGCCCGGCTGGGGTGATGCCGCCGGCCGGCTCGCGGCGCGGCTCACCGGGCCCGGCGCGTTCTTCGGCGCGCTCTTCGGCGTGGCGTCGGTGGCGTACCTGATTCTCGAGCTGCCGCTGGGCGGGCTGAACTGGTGGACGTGGGGGCCGTTCAGCATCCAGGGCGGGCGCGTGCTGCTGTACTTCGCCTACTTCCTGTTCGGCATCGCGCTCGGCGCGCGTCCGCTTCAGGAGGGCGTGTTGGCCGAAGACGGCGCGCTCGCGCGGCAGTGGAAGCGCTGGGCGAACATCGCGGGCATCGCCTTCGTCGTCGTGATCGTGGCGATCATCGCGGCGTTCTCGGCGCGCCCGCTGCGCCTGCCGCTGCACGTCGCGACCGATCTGGCGTACACGCTGTCGGGCGCGGCGTTCTCGCTGGCGATGCTGTCGCTGTTCCTGCGCTTCGCGCGCGGGCGCAACGCCTTCTTCGCCGCGCTCGCCCCGTGCGCGTACGGCGTGTACCTGCTGCACTACCCGGTCGTCACGCATCTGCAGTACGCGCTGCTCGGCGTGACGCTGCCCGGTCTGGCCAAGGCGCTCATCGTCACGGCGGGCGCGATCGCGATCAGCTGGGGCATCACCGCGGCGTTGCGCCGTGTGCCGGGCGTGGCGCGCGTGCTCTGACGCGTCAGCACGCCGCAAATCATGGCCCGGCCGTCTTGACGGCGGCCGGGCCTCGCCGCAGTGTCGCGGGGTCCATTCCGTTGCTCCCCACCGCGGCCGCGCGCAGGGAACCCCATGCCCACCGATGCGCTCTTCTGGCACCGCCTGCAGTTCGCGTTCACGATCACGTTTCACTACCTGTTTCCCGTGCTCACGATGGGGCTCGCGCTCTACATCGTGATCATGAAGGCGCTCGCCATTCGTACGCGCGACGCGCAGTGGGACGACGCCGCGCGCTTCTGGATCCGCATCTTCGGGATCAACTTCGCCATCGGCGTCGTGACCGGCATCCCGATGGAGTTCCAGTTCGGCACCAACTGGGCGCGGTTCGCGCGCATCACCGGACCGGTGATCGGCCAGACGCTCGCCATGGAAGGGCTGTTCGCGTTCATGCTCGAGTCCAGCTT
>JADLGX010000460.1 GCA_020849095.1 Candidatus Eiseniibacteriota bacterium | reverse complement strand
TGGCCCCGCTGCGTCGCGGAAACCACATGCCGACCAGCACCGCGATCTCGAGCAGCAGGGCCGAAACCATGAGCAGGTTCTGCGTGCCGATGCTCGAGGCCATCGCCGCGGTGAACCCCGACCCGGCGATCGAGCCGAGCGTGCCGCCGACGCCGATGAACCCGAACATCCGCTTGGCCTGATCGCTGGTGAACGTGTCGGCCATGAACGACCAGAAGATCGAGATGACGAAGAAGTTGAAGACGCTGGTCCACACGTAGAACGTGCGGCCCATCCAGAGTTCGAACGTCGAGCCCTCGGCCGATCCCGACAGGCGCATGAGCAGGTAGAAGACGAACAGGTTCGCGACGAAGATGTGGTAGGTCAGTGCGATGAACTTGCGCACCCGGAAGCGCACGACGAGCGCGCCGTAGAGGGGGTTGAACAGCAGCGTCGCGCCGAGCGTGCCCAGGAACAGCCAGGGCAGGTTCCTCACGCCGGACGCGGCCGCGATCTCGTCGCGAATGGGGCGCAGCACGAACCACGCGCTCATCGCGAAGAAGAAGTAGACGAACGACAGCAGCAGCGACGACAACTCCGGCCCTCGCACGTCCACGAGGAGCCGGAGACTCGTCAGCAGGCGGCCGCCCGCAGATAACGGCGGGTCGCGGTGGGCGGTCGTCACCTAGCGCGGTCTCGCCTTCCAGGCGGCGAGCACCTCGGATTCACGCGCGGGAGCGAGGCCGTTCATCTTGCCCTCGAGCTGCGCCTGGCGGGCCTCCGGCGGGCGCGTCTTGTTCCACTCGAGCGTGTCCAGCGCGGTCACCGCCAGCGGGCGGAACTTGAGCCCCTTGGACACGGCCTTGGCGTTCGAACGGAAGTGGAACCCGGCCAGTTCGCCGGCCGGCGGGATCCACACGGGCATGTGCTTCCACGCCTCGATCTTCTGCTGTTCGAGGAAGTCGGCATTCACCCACGTGAACTGCGCGCCCGAAGTGGTCACCGCCTTGATGCCGTAGAGCATCTCGGCGACCGTGAGCGGCTCCGCGGGCCCGAGCGCGTTGTACACGCCGGTCTCGCGCTGCTCGATCATGTGAATGGTCCACTCCGCCAGGTCGCGCGCGTCGATGAACTGCACGCGGTCGTTCGGGTCACCCGGGGCCAGCACCTCGCCGCCGCGATCGATGCGGGACGGCCAGTAGGTGAAGCGATCCGAAGGATCGAGCGGGCCCACGATGAGTCCGGGCCGGATGATCGTCGAGACGGGATACGTCTCCTGCACGAGGCGTTCGCAGAACGCCTTGAACGGCGCGTACTGGCTTCCGCGCAGCGCGGGATCGGTCGAGTACGGGTCCACGTCGGCGGGCATCGGCGCGGTCGCGGCGCTCTCGTCCATGCCCGGCTTGCTGTGGTCGGGATACACGGACACGGTCGAGATGAACACGTAGTGCCCGACTCTTCCCTTCAGGTGCTGCGCGACGTTGCGCACCCAGTAGGGAGCGGTCGTCGGGATGTCGAGCACCACGTCGAACGAGCGGCCCTTGAGCGCGCTGACGTCGGCGTTCAGGTCGCCGACCAGCATGTCCACTCGGCCCTTGAACAGGTCGGGGCGGCGCTTGTTGCGGTTGAGCAGCGTGACCTTGTGCCCGCGCGCGAGCGCGTACTCGACCTGCTCGGGCCCGGTGAACCCGGTGCCACCGATCATGAGGATGTTGAGCCGCGTGTCGGCTTTGCCGATGACGGGCCTCTTGAGCCCGGGCAGAGGCGATGCGGGTGGTGGCGTCTGTCCGGCGGCCAGCGCCGACAGGGGGAGCGCGCTCGCGGCCGTGGCCGCGGCGGATGTCTTCAGGAACTGCCTGCGCGTGATTTTCATGTGAGCAGTTTGCGCACCGGGCGCGCCGTGTCGACATGGCCCTGACGAGCGCAGCCCACCCGACTCCGAGCGCGACGGAGGCGGGCACCAAGTCGGCGCTTCGCGCGCAAAGCAACGCGGGCGCCGATGGTCACCGGCGCCCGCGCGCGTTTAGGTGCGACTGTTCGTGCCAGCGGCTACTTCGTCTCCACCCACGCCGGCATTCTCCCCGGCGTGTACGGCGCGCCCACCTGCTCGAGCCGCGCTTCGTACGCCTGCACGCGCTCGTGCGCCGCGCGCAGGTCGGCGAGCACCTTGCCGAACGACGCGCGCGCTTCGTCGTACGCGCGTTCGTACGTGCCCGTCGGGGCCGCGGTCGTGCTCCACAGCGAGCCGATGATCAGGTCGGTGCGCCCCTTGAGAGACATGCGTGACTGGCCCTCGAACTTCGGCAGCAGTGCGTCTCCGTTCAGCGCCTCGTCGATCTCCTTGAGGCGCGCCTTGATCGCCAGCAGCTCGCCGAGCGCGTCCTCGGCGACCTTCGGCACGCTCATCGTGGCGGCCTCCAGGTACGGCAGCACGCCATTCAGGCTCGCGCGATGCGCATCGGCCGCCGAGATCGCCCGCGACAGCGCGCCGGCCTTCTCGTTGAACGCGCGCAGGGCCGCCTGCTCCGCCGCCGGAATGCCGGCCGCGTTCAGCGGCTGGCACTTGACGCTCTGCGGGGACCCCATCGGCGTGAGCTTGCCGTCCTGGAGCAGGTGCATCGTCACCGTGTAGGTGCCCGGCGGCACCATCCAGCCGCGCTCGGGCTCATCCCAAGGCGCCGGATTGGAAGGACCGGACAGCTCGATCGGCCCAAAGCGGCTGGTCCGGAAATCCCACACGAAGCGCTGCACGCCGGCCTTGACCGGCTTCTTGATCTTGCGCAGCGCGCGGCCCTCGGAGTCGCTGATCACGAACAGCAGCGAAGGCTCCTCCTCGTTCGCTTCCCGCTTCAGCTGCTCGTGCGACGGAAACGGCACGTGCTTGCCGGCTTCCTGCAGCTTCTTCTCCTCGGCGATCCGCTTCTTCTTGAGCGACTTGAAGTCGTCCTTCACGAAGTAGGTGATCACCGCGCCCACTTCGGGGTTCGGGGCGGAGTAGAACGACGCGCCCTGGAACGCCGTGCCGGGGAATCCGAGCGGGTCGGCCTGGATGAACATCGGCGCGTCCGCGATCGGCAGGAGCATCGCGGGCGTCTCGATCGACCTGGCGTTCAGCGTGCGCAGCGGCGTGTAGTCGTCGAGGATGTACACGCCGCGTCCGTACGTGGAAACGACCAGGTCGTGCTCGTCGCGCTGGATCGCCAGGCTCATCACCTGGATCGCGGAGGGGATGCCCGCCGACAGCTTGATCCACTCGGCCTGGGGCGTATTCGAGAAGTACACGCCGTTCATGGTGCCCACGAACATCAGGTCGGGGTTCACCTCGTCCACGCCGACGGTCCACGTGGGGCCGCGCGCGGGCAGGTTGGCGCTGATCGAAGTCCAGTGCGCGCCGCCGTCGGTGGTCTTGTACACGTAGGGCGCGTAGTCGCCGGCGAAGAAGTTGTTGCACGCCACCAGCGCCACGTTGGCGTCCGTGGGCGAGGGCGCGATCTCGTGGATGTGCGCGAACTCCGGCAGCCCCGGCAGCACCGCGCGCTGCCAGGTCTTGCCGCCGTCGTGCGTGTAGTGCAGCAACCCGTCGCCCGAGCCGGCGTACAGGCGCTGCGCGTCGAGCGGCGACTCCGCGAGCGTGGTGATGTGCGCGAACGACGCCTTCACCACCATCTCCTCGGTGCTCCAGCTGCGCCCCATCAGGTCGTGCAGCTCCTTGGGGACGCCGCGCGTCAGGTCGGGACTGATCTCGCGCCAGCTTTCTCCCCGGTCGTCCGAACGCAGCACCAGGTTGGCGCCGTGGTACAGCCGCTTGTGGTCGTGGCGCGAGATGAGCAGCGGCGTGTCCCAGTCGAACCGGTAGGCCGGCTTGCCCGCGTCCTCGAAGCCCCGCAGGTACAGGCGCTCGCCGGTCCGGCGGTCGTAGCGCACGAGCGCGCCGAACTGCGCCTGCGAGTACACGATGTTCGGGTCTGACCAGTCCACCTGCGACTGGAAGCCGTCACCGCCCAGCGTGAAGGTCCAGTCGCCGTTCGTGATGCCGCTCGAGTTGAGCGTGCGCGAGGGGCCGCCCAGGCTGTTGTTGTCCTGCGTGCCGATGTACACGTTGTAGAAGGGCTTCTCGTTGTCCACCGTCACGCGGTAGATCTCGGCCACGGGCAGGTTGGCCTTGAACGCCCACGTGGCCGCGCGGTCGAACGACTCGTACACGCCGCCGTCGGTGCCCGACAGCATGTGCCGCGGATCGCTGGGGTCGATCCACAGCGCGTGGTTGTCCACGTGCTTCAGGTCCTCGCCCATGCGCGACCAGCTCTTGCCGCCGTCGGTCGAGACCTGGTTGAACACGTCCATGCCGTAGACGCGGTCCACGTTCTTCGGGTCGCAGAACAGCTTCTGCATGTAGAACGGGTACGAGGTGACGTAGTCGCTCGCGCGGGTCCAGCTCGCGCCGGCGTCGTTGCTCACGTACGTGCCCTTTTCCTTCTTCTCCTTGGCGTCCACCACCGCGTACAGCCGGTCGGGATTCGCGGGCGAAATGTCCATGCCGATGCGGCCGACCATCTTCTGCGGCAGCCCGCCCGTCAGGCGCTTCCAGGTCGTGCCGCCGTCGGTGGTCTTGTAGATGCCGCTCTCGTCGCCGCCCTGCACCGTGGTGGTGAGGTAGCGCTGGCGCTGGTGGGCCACGGCGTAGAGCACGTCGGGGTCGCGCGGGTCGATGTGCAGTTCCCAGCAGCCCGTGTGGTCGCTGGGGTGGAGCACGTTCGACCAGGTCTTGCCGCCGTCGGTCGTCTTGAACACGCCGCGTTCGCCGCCCGAGGTCCGGTGCGCTCCGTAGGCCGCGACCCAGACGGTGTTGGGCTGCTTCGGGTGCACCACGATGGCCCCGATGTGCTGCGACTCCTTGAGGCCCATGTTGGTCCAGCTGCCACCGCCGTCGTCGCTGCGGTACACGCCGTCGCCGGGAACCACGTAGGTCTGGGCGTTGTTCTCGCCGGTGCCCACCCACACCACGTTGGGGTTGGAGGGATCCAGCGTGACCGCGCCGATCGAGAACGCCGACTGCCCGTCGAAGATGGGGGAGAACGTCACGCCGGCGTTGATCGTCTTCCACAGCGAGCCGTGTCCCACGGCCACGTAGTACTCGGAGTGGTCGCGGGGATTCACCTCGATGCCCACCACGCGCCCACCGGTCACCGCGGGCCCGATGCTGCGGAACGCGAGACCGCCGAGCGAGAGCTTCTCGAGCGCGGGCGCGGGAGCGGCGGGCTTCTTGGCGGCCGTGGACGCCGCGGCGTGCAGGGGAAGCGCGAGCGCGAGCGACAGCGCGGCGCCGAGCAGCGTGGCGGCGGTGGCGCGTGAAAGGGCGGAGTACCTCTTCATAAGGGGGCGGCTCCCGGTTGTCGGGTGAAAGTGTGGGAAACGGCGACGCGGAAACCTAGCGGGTGCGCGGC
>JADLGX010000459.1 GCA_020849095.1 Candidatus Eiseniibacteriota bacterium | reverse complement strand
CGGATGTAGCCCGTGCAACGGCACAGGTGCTCGTCCAGCGCGCGCGCGATCTCGCCGCGCGTGGGGGCGGGATTGGCCAACAGCAGAGTGTGCGCGCGCAGCACGATGCCCGGCGTGCAGAAGCCGCACTGCAGCCCGTGCGTGGCGGCGAAGGCGCTCGCGAACAGCTCGCGCTCGGCCTCCCCGAGCCCTTCGAGCGTCACCACGTGGCGACCTTCGGCCGCTTCCGCCGCGATCGTGCAGGTGGCGCGAGCCTCGCCATCCACCAGCGCCACGCAGGCGCCGCACTGGCCCTGCGGCTGGCAGCCCCGCTTGGGGCTGGTCACGCCGCACGGGCCGCGCAGCAGGTCCAACAACGTCTCACCCGGGCGAGACGCGACTTCGCGCACCTCGCCGTTCAACGTGAAGCGCACCGTCATCCCATCCTCCCATTCCGCCCCGCGGGGCCGCGATTCACCTGGCGGCCAGCGCGCTCGGATAGCGGGCGATGAAAGCGATGGCGTGCTGCAGTTCGCGAGTGTCCAGTCCTTCGCCGATCTTGTGCGTGTTCTGTTCGATGCCCGTGCCGAAGCCGAACATGGCCGGGTGCTTGTACGCGCCCGCGTCCACCCACTGCTTGGCCGCCGGCACCGTGATGCCGTTGTCCTTGACCGGAACCGGCCAGCCCACGCCGTCGGTCGAGAACACCCAGCGGTCCACGCGCGGTTCGCGGCGCAGCGAGCCGGCCTTTTCGTTCTTCTCGGCCACGTGGGGCGTGATCACGGCGCGGTAGGCGTCCACCGCGGCCGTCACGGCCGGGTGCGTGTCCGGCGTCATCCAGCTCATGTAGATCTGCGGGTTGCCCGGCACGTAGCCGCGCCACGTCTTCTGGTCGTACGTGGGCACGCCCACTTCCACCTTGAGCCCCGCGGCGCGCGCGGCCTTCACCGCGTCGAGCGCGTCCACGTCGGCCACGGCCTGGTCGGGCGTTTCGCCGATCGTGAAGCGGCGGTCGAAGCGGAACGTGAACGCGTCCGGCACCGCGCAGTCGCTGGGCGTGTCCAGGTGCGACCACGACGCCGTGCGCGTGCCCTTGCCCAGGAACGCATGGTCCAGCATGCCCACGCCCGCCGCGTGCTTGTCGGCCGCTTCCTTGAGGATGGCGGCGCCGAACTCGAGCGGGTTGAGTCCCTCGTGCGGCATGGAGCCGTGGCACGAACGTCCGGTGACCTTGACCTCGATCTGCATGCGCCCGCGCTGGCCGCGGTAAATGCCCAGTGCGCCCTTGGCCGAGTCGCCGGTGGAGTCGGTGAGAATGACCACGTCGGGAATCATCTCGGGCGGAGCGCCCGGCAGCACCTTGCGCGTGATGTACAGCGGCCCGCCGCCGTCGTTGTCCTCTTCGGCCACGGTGATGTAGCCGCGCAGGATCACCCCGCGCATGGAGCCTTCACCCATGAGCTCGACCAGGATGCGCGAGCCCATGATCTGGCTGAGCACGCCGCCCAGCTGGTCGGCCGAGCCGCGGCCGAACAGCATGTGCTCCCACTCGGAATCCGGCGGCAGGTGGCCCAGTTCGCGGCGCAGGTACTCGCGGTTGATCCGGCTCTCGTCGAAAAGCCCCAGGTAGGGATCGAGTCCGCCGGTCTTCTCGCGCCACACGGGGCGCAGCGCCTTGACCGTGTCGCAGTGCCCGTCGAGATAGACCACCTTCTTCTGGTCGCGCGGGATGCCGTCGGTCTTGTCCTCGACCACCCACGTGAGGTTGCCGAACGCATCGAACGAAATGTCGTCGGCCGACGCGACGGCCTTGATCTCGATCATGCGCTTCTTGAGGTACTCGAGGCGCGGCCCTTCGTGGTTGGACAGCCCGCACGAGGGATCGCCGCCCTGGTCCACCGCCTTGTCCACGTAGTCGGCGGGAATCCGGATGGCTTCCTTGAGGATCTCGACCGCCAGCGGCAGGTCGCGCGCGGCCAGCGCCGCGATTTTCGCATCCAGCGTCGTGACGGGCGCGCTCATCGCAGCACCTCGTCGAAGCGCTTGCCCAGGTCCGCCACCTTGGCCACGGCGAGCAGCGCCATGACCACGTACATCTTCTTGTTGGCCTCGCGCGCCACGTTGACCTTGTGCCTCGCCATGACGCCCGGGGTGACTTCGTCACCGATGTCGGCGGGCAGGCAGTGCATGTAGAGCGCGTCGCCGCCCGTGGTGAGCGCCATGCGGCGCTCGTCGCAGATCCAGTCCTTGTGCGAGGCGTTGCGGTCGAGCGCGCGGCGCTCGATCTCGCCCATGGCGGCCTTGTCGCGCCGCGCGTTGGCGTCCACGCGCTCGAGCATGAGGTCGTACGGCCCCCAGCTCTTGGGGTACACCACGTCGGCGTCCTTGAAGGCCGCGTCCATGTCGTTCACCACTTCGAACTTGCCGCCCGACTCGGCCGCGTGCTTGCGGGCGGTTTCGAGCGTGTCGTCCATGAGGCGGTAGCCTTCGGGGTGCGCCAGCGTGACCGTCGCGCCTTCGCGCGCCATGAGCATGGCGATGCCCTGCGGCACCGACAGCGGCTTGGCGTAGCTGGGCGAGTACGCCCACGACATGGCGATCTTCTTGCCCTTGAGCCCCTGCGGGAAGTACTCGCGCAGCCACATGAGGTCGGCCAGCGTCTGCGTGGGGTGATCGATGTCGCACTGGAGGTTGACGACCGGCACCGAGCGCTTGTCGTCGGTCGCCTTGAGGTAGTCGTCGATGCCCGCCTTGACCGAACGCATGAACGTGTTGCCCGCGCCCAGGATGAGGTCGTGGCGGATGCCCATGGCGTGCGAGTTCATGCCCAGCATGGCGCCGGTCTCTTCGGCCGTCTCGCCGTGTTCCACCTGGGTGCTGCTGCCGTCCACGATGACCGGGCGCATGCCCAGCCGGCTCGAGGCGCCGGCCCACGCCGACTTGGTGCGCGTGGAGTTGTCGAAGAACAGCGCGTAGGCGAGCTGATCGGGCAGGAACGCGGTCGAGCGGCCCGCGCGATCGGCGGCCTCGAAGCGCGAAGCGACCGCCAGCAGCGCATCGATCTCGGCCCGCGACCAGTCACGGGTGAGCATGAGGCTCTTGCCCTGCAGGCCGGCGAGAACGTTGCGGTCGAGCTGCGGAAGCGTCGTGGTGCCGTTCATGACTTCTCCTTGAGTATGCGGGTGCCTGCGTTGCCGTCGAACGCCTCGAGCAACGCCTCGGGGTGACAGATCACGACCTCGTCGCCGCCGCGCGCCAGGAAGTACAGCGCGGCTTCGATCTTCGGTCCCATGCTTCCGGGCGGGAACTGCCCTTCCTCCGCCATCGCGCGCAGCTCGGAGATGGTGGTCTCGCGGAGCGCCTTGCGGCGGTCGGTCAGGTAGTCGCGGTAGACCGCGTCCACGCCCGTGGTGATGAACATGCGCTTCACGCCCAGCTGCACGGCGAGCAGCGCGCTCGCGCGGTCCTTGTCGATGACCGCCTCCAGGCCGCGAATGTGCCCCGTGTCGTCGCGCATGACGGGAATGCCGCCGCCGCCGCACGCGATCACGGTGACGCCCGCGTCCACGAGCCGGCGGATGGTGTCGAGCTGGACGATGGAGATGGGAGAGGGGCTCGCGACCACGCGGCGCCAGCCGCGGTGCGAGTCCTCGACCATGTCCCACTGGCGCTCGGACTTGAGCTTGTCCGCGTCCTCTTCGGAGTAGAACTTGCCGATCGGCTTGGTGGGCTCGGTGAACGCCTTGTCGTGCGGGTCCACTTCGACCTCGGTCACGATGGTCGCCACCTCGTTGGCCTGGCCGTGCTGGCGCAGCACCTCGCGAAGGTCACGCTGGATCATGTAGCCCAGCGCGCCCTGCGAATCGGCGACCAGTGAATCGAGCGGCACCTCGTGCATCTGGCCCTTGGACAGCTCGACGCGCAGCTGCATGAAGCCCACCTGCGGGCCATTGCCGTGAGTGAGCACGACGTGCACGCCGCGCGCGATCAATCCGGCAACCGGAATCACGGCGCGGGCGGTGACGGCGAACTGGTTTTCGACGGTGGGCGGAAGTTTGGGATCGAGAAGCGAGTTGCCGCCCATGGCAATCAGGGTCGGGCTCGACGGACCATCAGAATGGGAGAGAGTCATAGTGGCGGCAGTGTGCTCCCGCGGGAGGAGCATTTTCCATGCTCCTTCGGTACCATGCGGCACAAGCTCTTAACGTTGCGCAGGGCATCACGAAGGAGGGATACCGTGGATATCCGGGACTTCAACGAGCGGGCCTGGGACCGGCTGGTGGCGATGGGCAACCGCTGGACCGTGCCGGTGTCGCCGGCTGAGGTCGAGCGCGCCCGCGCGGGTGACTGGGCGGTGATTCTCACCCCGACCCGCGCCGTGCCGCGTGAGTGGTTCGGCGACATCTCCGGTCGCGACGTGCTGGCGCTGGCCTCGGGCGGCGGGCAGCAGGCCTGCATCCTGGCGGCGGCGGGCGCCAACGTGACGCTGCTCGACAACTCGCCGGCCCAGCTGGCGCAGGACCGCATGGTGGCGGAGCGCGACGGGCTGGCCATCCGGATCGAGCAGGGCGACATGCGCGACCTGTCGCGATTCGCCGACGGCTCCTTTGACCTGGTCTTTCACCCCGCGTCGAACGGCTTCGTGCCCGACGTGAAGCCGGTGTGGCGCGAGTGCGCGCGCGTGCTGCGCCCCGGCGGCCGGCTGCTGTCGGGCATCGTGAACCCCTCGCTCTACCTGTTCGACGAGGACGAAGTGGACCGCGGCGAGTTCGTGGCGCGTTACGCGCTGCCCTACAGCGACTTGGTCTCGCGCAGCCCCGAGCGCCTGGCGCGCATGGCGGAGGCGGGCGAGCCGCTGTCCTTTGGGCACACGCTGGACGACCAGATCGGCGGACAGCTGGAAGCCGGCCTGCTGCTGGCCGGCTTCTTCGAGGACCGCTGGGCGGAGCACCCGCTCGACCGCTTCTTCGCGCCGTGTTTCGCGACGCTGGCGGTGAAGCAGGGTTAGTCGAGCACCACGATTCGCTGCGTGAGTTCACGGCCCGAGGCCGAGAGCTTCGCGAAGTACAGGCCTGGCGCCACGTGGCCGCCCTGCTCGTCGCGCAGGTCCCACGACATCGAATGCGCGCCTGCGGGGAGCGCGCCATCCCACAAGGCGCGCACACGCCGGCCGTTCGTGTCGAAGACGCTCAGCCGTACGCGACCGGGCTGCCCGAGCGTGAAGCTCAACCGCGAGGCCCCGTGCGCAGGCTGGGGCGAAGGGAGGGCGAACGCGTGCTGCGCCACCGCTGCATCTCGGCCCACTCCTGCGGCCAGCGGGCCGACGATTCCGCCTCGGTCCACGCGCTGTGCGTTGACGTTTGCGGTCGTGCCGATTCCGTCGCCGGCCCACACGGCGAGCGCGCCTCCGGTGCCGTCGGAAATCGCGGCCGGTGGACCCTGCATGCCACTCGCGCCGCAAACCAGCGCTCCACCGACGGGCCACGCGGGATCGGGAGTGCCCGTGGCCAGCACGTGGGACGCAAAGATGTTGTCGTCGCTTCCCGAGCTGGAAGGCGCCGCGCTCCAGAGCAGGATCAGCCCTCCAGTATCGTCACTCACTGCGCCCGTGAGTTTGGGCGAAGTCATGGGCAGCGGGAGCAGATTTGCTGGCGAGGCCGGCCATGCCGGGTCAAACGTTCCGTCGCCCAGCACTCGCCGTGCGTGGATGCCGAAGTCGAAGTACTCGGCCCACGTGGCCAACACCGCCGGCGCGCCCGGCCCGGAATCGTCCACCACCATTCGCCCGTTGAGCGAAGCCGTGAAGGGCTCACTGAGTTCGAGCCCGCCAGCAGGCCAGCCCGCGACGGGCGCGCCGTTCACGCCAACGCGAATCAGGCGTACTTCGTGGTTGTCGAAAGCCGGTGACTCGTTCCAGAGGGCGAAGAAGCCGTTCGCGTGATCGCTCGCCAGCTTCAGCTCGCTCCGCCAGATTCCGTCGCCTGACGCCAGTGTGATTCCATTGACCGGCCAGCCGCTCGCGAGAGCGCCGGTGGAGTCCAGGCGCTGCGTCCAGACCTCTTCGTAGGCAGTGGTCTGTCTCCGGTCGAACCACGCCACCTGCGCGCCGCCGCCCATGCCGTCCGCGACGATTGCCGGGTCGAACTGTTCGTAGATCGCGGTACACACCGCGGCCCCGAGCGCCGGCCACGCTGGGTCAAGCGAACCGTCGGCCCGCACGTGCTGCGCGTAGAGATCCGAACGCGCGTTTCCGCCGGTACGGGTGTCCTCCCATGTCACGAAGACACCGCCCGCGCCGTCGCCGGCAACCGCGGGCCGACGCTGGGTGCCACTCGCCGAACTGATCGGAACACCGCCGGCGGGCCAGGCGGGATCCACTGACCCGTTCGATCGAACCCGTTGAGCGTAGGTCTTGGCTGTGCCCGTGCGAGAGTCGGTCCAGACCGCGACTGCACCGCCCGCCTCGTCGCTCACGAGGACCGCGTCGCTCGCCGCCGCCGATCCCACACCGAGCGCCAGGCCTTCGGCGGGCCAGGCGGGATCGAGCACGCCGCCACCCAGGACATGGCGCATTCGCAGCCGCGCCAGGCCGAGTTCCGGCTGACTCCACAGCACCAGCGCGCCGTGCGCTCCGTCGGTGACGGTGCCCACGGGGAATTCATCGAGCAGGGAATCTGCAGCGACAACAAGCCCCTCGGAGCTTGCAGGAGGCCAGGCAGCGCGGGCGGAAGGTGCGGCTGCCACCAGAAGCAGCGCACTCAGCCCCAGGGCGGTCGAATATGCCTTCATGGTCGTGCTCTCTGGGGGATGTGCCGGGTGGGAAAATGCCAGCGGGATGCTGGTGATTGTCGCGCCGTGAGCTTGCTATATCAATCCATATCTCGCCGGCGGTCTGTTGCGCCAGCGGGCCGCGGCACCTAGCCTCCTGCGCGTCCGTCCTTCCACCCCAGCCCCACCGGAGCGCCGCATGGCCGTCACCCACACGCAGCCCCGACTCGTGGATCTCGACTCCGACCAGCTCGTGCGGCCCTTCGTCGCCGCCGACGACGCGGAAGAGCGCGCGTTCGTCGCCGCGCTGCAGCAGGGCGTCATCGGGCACGACGTGAAGCTGAGCGGGCCCGAGGGCGACAAGCCGCTGCTCTATTTCGACTACGTGGCCTCGGGGCGCTTCCACCGCTCGGTCGAAGACGCGCTCAACACGCGCGTGCTGCCCTACATGGCCAACACGCACACCGAGACCAGCAGCACCGGCCGGATGATGACGCACTGGTACGAGCGCGCGTTCCAGCGCATCGCCGGCTACGTGAACGCCTCGGGCGACGACGTGGTGCTGGCCATTGGCTCGGGCTCCACCGGCGCGGTCAACCGGCTCATCCAGGCCATGGGGCTGCGCATTCCCAGCACGCTCGAAGACCGCTTCGAGATGTCGCGCCTGATTCCCGCCGAAGAGCGCCCGGTCGTCTTTCGCAGCCACATGGAGCACCACTCCAACGACATCACGTGGCGCGAGACCATCGCCGAAACGGTGTACGTGCCGTTCGATTCCACCGGCCGGGTGTCGCCGGAGGCGCTCGACGAACTACTCCAGAAATACGCGCACACGCCGCTCAAGATCGGCACGTTCTCGGCGGCCAGCAACGTGACCGGCATTCGCAACGACTGCCACGCGCTCGCGCGCGTGCTGCACAAGCACGGCGCGCTGGCGTTCTTCGACTTCGCCGCCGCCGGCCCCTACGTGGACATGGACATGCATCCGGTGGGCGCGGACGGCAGGCCCGACGAGGCGGCGCGGTTCGATGCCGTGTTCCTGTCGGTGCACAAGTTCCTCGGCGGGCCGCGCTCGCCCGGGCTGCTCATCGCCGACAAGAAGCTGTTCTCCAACCGCGTGCCGGTCGAGCCCGGCGGCGGCACGGTGCTGTACACCTCGCCCGACGAGCACGTGTACCTGCGCGACACCTCGCACCGCGAAACGGGCGGCACGCCGCCCATCGTGGGCGTGATCCAGGCGGGGCTGGCGTTCGACCTCAAGGCCGCCATCGGCCACCACCGCACGTTCGAGATCGAGCAGGGGTACCTCGAGCGCGCGCTGGCCGAATGGACGAAGGAGCCGGGCATCGAGATTCTCGGCGACCTGTCGGTGGAGCGGCTCGGCATCGTGTCCATGATCTTCCACGGCCTGCACCACAACTACGTGGTCGCGCTGCTCAACGACTACTTCGGCGTGCAGGTGCGCGGCGGCTGCATGTGCGCGGGGCCCTACGGCCACGAGCTGCTCGGCATCGACGAAGACGTGTCGCTGCGCATCCGCAAGCTGCTCGAGCAGGGGCACTGCGGGGTCAAGCCCGGCTGGGTGCGCGTGGGGTTCTCGCCGGTCACGCGCGAGGACGAGTTCCAGGCGCTCATGGAGGGCGTGCGCTTTGTGGCGCGCGAGGGCAAGAAGCGCATGGACCTCTACGACATGACCGACGCGAGCGGGGAGTGGCGGCGGAAGTAGGGGCGCGCTGCGGGATCGTGCGGCGACTTGGGGGGTAACTTGGGGGGTAACTTGGGGGGTGACATGCGCGGTGACATGCGCGGTGCCTTGCGAGGTCGCGCCCCACACGCGCCCACTAATCCCATCGGCCCATCCCGGCCCGGGTTGCCGGACTGTTAGTCTCCCGGCGGATGACACCAACTCACGTGCGCCGTGCGCCCTCATCGCGGCGGAGAGGATAGAGCCATGACCATG
>JADLGX010000458.1 GCA_020849095.1 Candidatus Eiseniibacteriota bacterium | reverse complement strand
TCGAGCGAGTCGGCGCGGACGGCGTCGCGGATGCGATCGGGGTTGGCGCTGCCCACCACCGGAATGATGCGCGCCGGATGCTTGAGCAGCCACGCCAGCGACAGCACCGTGCGGCTCACGCCCAGTTCGCGCGCCTTGCCGTCGAGCACGCCGAGCAGCGCGCGGATGCCGTCGGCCTGCGGATGCGATGGGTCCACCGTGCCGCCGTCGCCCAGCAGCCCGCCGGCGAGCGGGCTCCACGACACGGGCGTCACCGAATGGTCGAGGCACTGGTCCAGCGTGCCGTCCTCGAGCGCGTCGAGCCGGCGCAGGTGGATCTCGACCTGGTTGACCACCAGCGGCATCGGGCAGGCGCGCTGCAGCGCGGCGAGCAGCGACGGGCGAAAGTTGCTCACCCCGAACTCGATCACCTTGCCCGCGGCCTTCAGCTGGTCGAACGCCGCCGCGATCTCGGCCGGGTCGGCCAGGAAGTCGGGACGGTGCAGCATGTAAAGGTCGAGCCGGTCGGTACCGAGCCGGCGCAGCGACTCCTCGCACGACCGCACGATGTGCTCGCGCGAGAAGTCCCAGCGGTGCGGCGCCGCGGCCGCGGGCTCGCCCTTCCAGCGGATGCCGCACTTGCTCGCGATGATCATGCGGTCGCGCATGAGCGGCGATTCGGCCAGCACGCGCCCGAAGATCTCCTCGCTCATGCCGTTGCCGTAGATGTCGGCGTGGTCGAAGTGCGTGTAGCCCGCCTCGAAGGCCGTGTGCACGGCGCGCTTGCCGGCGGCCTCCAGCTCCGGGGTCAGGTGGGCGCGGTCCCACGTGCCGCTGATGCGCATGCAGCCGTAGGCGAGCCGGGACGAGACGAGCGAGCTGGTGCCGAGCGATTGCGTCTTCACGGAGTCTCTCCGGGCGCGGGAGTGCGAAAAGGGCCGTCTGCGCGGCGCACGGTAGCACTCTCCCATGGGCGCGGCGACGCCCCGCCGGAGCACGCGCTTTGCCCGCGCGAGCGCGCGGTGGAACGCTCCTTCGCGGCCGCCCACACCAAGGAGGCGCACCATGCGCACCGGTCTCGCGCTGCTCGCGGCGGTCGTCGTCACCGCGCTCACAGCCACGCACGCGGCGGCCCAGACGGTTCACGTTCCCGCCGACTTCTCCACCATCCAGGCCGCCATCCAATCGGGAGCCACACTCGTCTACGTGGCCGAAGGCACGTACCCGGAGTCGCTCGTCATCGAGAGCACCGTGACGCTGCTGCCCGAACCGCCGGCCGACCCGATGGCCGCGCTGCCCTTCCCGCGCGTGTGGGGACTGGCGATCGGGCGCCCGCCGGGAGTCCACCCGGACGTGTACGTGCGGGGCTTTCACTTCACCGGCTCCGTGCGCGCGTGCAACTCCAGCACATACAGCGGCCGCACGGTGATCGAAGGCTGCCGGCTCGACGCGGGCTTCATGTCCACGTGCACGGGCGGCATCGGTGAGACGGTGCACATTCGCAGCTGCAACATCACGGGCGATGTCTACCTCAACGCGTATGGCGACGACTTCACCAACAACACGGTCCGGCACGGCGCCGTGCAGGTGCACTCCAACTGGCACGGCGCGGTCATCCGCGACAACATCGTGCTCGGCCCGAGCGCGAACGGCCTCATGAGCACGTCGGGCGACTCGCCGGGTTCCATCACGGGCAACTTCGTCAGCGGAGTGACCACGGGCTACACGCTGGCGTTCGGCGTCGCGAGCGACAACATCGCCGAGGACTGCGGCGGCCTCGGGTTCGCGGTCGGCGGTCCCCGCTGGGCCGGCTCCGCCCGCTTCACGAACAACGTGGCGCGGCGCTGTGGAACGGGCATCGGGCTGTTCGACAAGCCCGCCGGCGCCACCGTGAACCTCAACCAGGTGGACAGCGCGCGCACCGTCGGCATCCATGTGGGGTCCGCCGTGGCTGCGCTGGTCACGGGCAACGTCGTCCTCGCCAGCGGCTCGCACGGCATTCTGGTGGAGGGCTACCTGCCGCCCACCGGCAACACCGTGCTGCACTCCGGCGGCGACGGCATCGTCTCTCCCGAGACTCCCGAGCGGAACGTGGTCGGGCGCTCGGCCGGGCGCGGCATCGTGGCGCCGCTCGCCCGGCACAACACCGTATACCTGAACGGCGGCGCGGGACTGCAGCTGAGCGGCGCGGGCGGCGCCGACACGGTGTCGCACAACATCGCGCACGCCAACGGCGGCCATGGCCTGGTGTGGACGGGCACGGGCGCCGTCGCACTCGCCTGCAACGACTGGTACGGGAACTCCTCGGGCGCCACCTCGGGCGTTCCCATGGGAGCGACGGACCTCTCCGTCCACCCGTACTTCTGCGACCTGCCGGCCGACGACGCGCGCCTGAGCGCAGGCTCGCCGCTGCTGGCGTTCACCGCGTGCGGGCCCATCGGCGCGCTGGGCGTGGGCTGCACCGGTACCACGAGCGCCGGCGGCGATCCGCCCCCGGCCGCGCGGCTCACCGCGAGTCCCAACCCCACGCGCGGGGCAACCGAGCTGCGCTGGTCGGGCGGCGGCGCAGCGTGCCGGGTGGAAGTGTTCGACGTGACCGGGGCGCTCCGCCTGCGCGCCGAGCTGCCCGCGGGCACGCGAAGCTGGCGCTGGAACGGGAACGACGGCGCGCAGCGAGCGCTGCCGGGCGGCACGTACTGGGTGCGGCGCACCGAAGGGCTGGTGCGCGAGCACGCGCGGGTCACGCTGACGCGCTGACCCGCGCGGCCCGGCCGCTCAGCGCTCCAGCTTCACCGGTGTGGGAGACACGTTCCAGATGTGCTCGCAGTACTCGCGGATGGTGCGGTCCGAAGAGAAGTAGCCCATGCG
>JADLGX010000457.1 GCA_020849095.1 Candidatus Eiseniibacteriota bacterium | reverse complement strand
GCGGCCGTAGAGCGGCGGCGCCAGGGTCACGCGCGTGTCGCCGTCGCGCACGCGGTACCACAACGGCAGCGCGCCGAAGGCCGAGTAGTCGTCGCCAGAGCCCCACGAGAACAGCGGCCACAGGATCGAGCCGCCGGAGTGGTGCGAGCTGTCGCCGTGGGCCCGGCGGAACGAGGCGTAGAAGGGCCAGAACCCGGTCGAGTTCAGCGTCGCGCTGTGATGACGCCACCATGCGGGAAGCAGGAAGTCGGTCTCGTGGCGGGGATTCCTCCACTGCGCCCACACGGGAACCAGCGCGCGGAAGCGCGAGTCACCCGCCACGCTGTCCCGTTGCCAAGACGAAACGTACGGCAGCATCGAGGTGACGCCGCCGCGCGCGTCGAACCGTTGCCCCCAGAAGATCGCCGCGCTCCAGCCGTGCGATTCGCGCGAAGACCACCGGCGCCATGCCGACAGCCCTGCGCCACCGAGGAACGGCGCGACACCGATCTCCGTGGTCTCGAACTGGCGCGCGGGGTCGCTGCGCCGGTACATCAGCGGGCTGATCTGCCACTCCCGCACGCCGTTCGCCCGGCGCGAGTCGCTCCACACCGGGTTGAGCGCGACGCTGTGCACGAACTCCGTTTCCTGACGGCGATAGCCCACGAGCCCGGTGGCGAGCGAAAACTGCGTGATGCCGCGGCGAGCATCCCGGCGGTATCCGGTGAGCGGCCAGGCCAGCCAATGCTCCGTGCGGCCGCCCGACAGATGCAGCGAGCCCGTCGTGGGAAACAGCAGATAGGCCGCACGGTGGCGTGGCGCGCGCCACGCGCCGCTGACCGGGCCGATCATGCGCACGGACGAACCGTCGTCTCCGTCCCAGCGCACGTAGAAGGGCCACGCGAGGATATCGTGCGACGGAGCGGGAGCCGCTCCGAAAGAGCTGTCGCTGCCCGCCGCAGGCGCGCTTTCCTGCGCGCGCGCGGCGAGCGGTATCAGCGCGAGCAGCGACAGCAGCGCGGCCCCCGCCCACGCGCCCGCGCCGCGCGTGCCGCGCGGTGCCCCGGCTCGCCCGGTTGCGATCAACGCAGTCCGCGCTCGGTCAGCAGGTAGGTGGCGAAGCTGCCCAGCCAGTGCGAGCCGGCGTAGTGCGTCGAGCGCGCGCCGAGCAGTCCCGACTCGCGATGGCGCGCCGCGGCCTCGCGCAGCACGGGGCCGTGCGGATGCGCTCCGTCGAGCGCCGAGGCGATGCCCTCGAGCATCCACGCGCGGCTCAGGTTGAGCCCGTCCAGGTGCGCGAACTTGCCGTCCGTGGCGTCGGGCGTGACCGCGGGAACGAGCCAGCGCGCCAGGTCCGGCGAATCGGGAGCCGGAAGGAAGCGCGACAGCCAGGGCCCGAACGACTCGGCCGGCATGGCGCGGCGCAGCAGGTCGGCCTCGCCGAGCAGCGGCGAGAGAAAGTCGTGCGCGCTCGGCTCGTAGCGCACGGGCGCGTCGCGGTCGCCGCCGTACAACCTCACGGCGCGCTCGGCGATGCGCGGCAGCAGCTCCGCGTGCCCCGCGTCGCGCGCCCAGTCGTGGTACAGCCCGAGCGCGAACGCGCTCTGCGAATGCTCGCCCGATCGCACCGGCCACGGCAGCTTCTGCAGCCACGCCAGCATGCGCGAGGCGGCCAGTGTCTCGAGCGGGGCGAGCGCCTCGCGCCAGTGCGGCGCGCCTTCGATGTCGTCGCCGCGGAACTCGGCCGCCAGCTGCAGCAGCCACGCCAGACCGTACGGGCGCTCGAACCCCTCGTGCCCGGGACGGCGCAGGAACGCCTCCTCGGCCTCGAGCTTCTGCGTGGTGAGCTGCATGGCGAGCACCGTGCGCACGCGCGTCGCCCACGGCGCGTCCGGGCAGCAGCGCAGCGCGCGCGCCAGCGTCCAGTGCCCGTGCACGGCCGAGTGCCAGTCGAACGCCCCGCGAAAGACCGGGGTCAGCACGCGCGGCGGCGCCACGTCCTGGTCGCGTGTGAGGACGGCCAACTGGTGGTACGGGTACTCCAGCTGGATGGCGGTCAGGGCGAGGTCCACGAAGGGAGCCAGGACCTCCGCCCGCATGCGTGCGGGGGACGGAGTCATGCCGCGCAAGCTAGCCGCGCCGGTCGGCCGCGTGCAAGATACCGATTGGGCGGGCAATCCCCTGCTGAAGATGGGAGTGTCCCCGGGCCGATAACGCACAGGCCATCCACCGGGACCGCGTCCGCGTGTTCCCGCCCGGCCGCCACACGAGGAGCCTTGCTTGGACAAGTCGCGCACCGAACGCATGAACACCGCGCCCGCGGACTTTCGCGCCGAGCGCGACCTGCCCGAGGGGTTCGCCACCTTCTATGCGTCGCTGCACGCCGAGTTCACTCCGCGCCAGCAGCAGCTGGCGGCGGCGCGCATCGCGCGGCTCGCGCGCGCTCACGCCGAAGGCGCGCTGCCGGACCATCGGCCGCCCTCGGAGGCAACCACGTCGGAGTGGCGCATCGAGGTGCCGGCGTGGTGCGCGGACCAGCGCAACCAGATGACCGGACCGGCCGACGACGCCGAGCTGGTCGTGAAGATGCTCAACTCGGGCGCGCCCGGGGTGATGCTCGACCTGGAAGACTCGATGGCGAACTCGTGGGACTGCACGCTGCGCGGCGTCGCCAACATCCTGGCCGCCCTGCACGGCACGCTCACGTACGAGGACGCCAAGCGCGGCCGCAGCGTGGGCATCGAGGCGTCGAACGTGGCCATCTGGAATCGCGTGCGCGGGCTGCACCTGTCGCAGCTCGGCGTCATGCAGGCAGGCGCGTGGACGAGCGCGTCGCTGTTCGACGCCGCGCTGATCGCCTGGCAGGTGGACACCGCCCGGTTGCGGCACCCGCTCGCGTTCTACATTCCCAAGTCGGAGTCGGCGGAAGAGGCGCTGTGGTGGCGCGACGTGTTCCAGCGCATCGAGGAGGCGCGCGGCTGGCCGAAGGGCTGGATCCGCTGCATGGCGCTGGTGGAGTCCCACCCGCTCGCCTACGAGATGGAGGAGTTTCTGTACGGGCTGCGCGAGCACATCGTGGGACTCAACCTGGGGCGCTGGGACTACATGGCCAGCCTGATCCACTGGAACTTCGAGAACCCCGCGTGGGTGCTGCCCGACCGCAACACCATTCCGCACGACGTGCCGTTCTTCCAGCGCCTGCGCCACCTGCTCGCGGACATCTGCCACCGCCGCGGCGCGCTCGCCATCGGCGGCATGACCGCGCTCTACCCGAGCCGCACCGACGCCGAGCTCAACGCGCGCGCGCTGGCCGTGCTCGAGCAGGACAAGAAGAACGAGGCGGCCTGCTTCATGGACGGCGCGTGGACCGGCCATCCCGACCAGAACGCCATCGCCGTCGGGCAGTTTCCCGCGCCCAACCAGCTGCATCGCCGGCCCGAGAACGTCGAGCGCTATCCCGACCTGCGCCCGGCGCCCGCCGGCGTGGGGCGGCACAGCGTCGCGGGCACGCGCGCGGCGGCGCGCACCACGGTGCGCTACCGCAACGGCGTGCTCAACGGCAAGGGCGCGAGCCTGCTGGACGGCTACATGGAGGACCTGGCGACCGACCGCATCTACCGGCTCATGCTCGCGCAGCGGTTGCGGCATCGTGACGCGGTCGCGATCCACGACGAGTCCGGCCCGGTCGTGCACGACGAGGCGTTCCTGGCGCGCTGCTACGCCGAGGAGTGCGAGCGCCTGGTCGCTGACCTGCCCGCCGGCCGCGACGCGGGCGACGAGCGCACGCTGACCGAAGCGCGCCGCCAGAGTGAAGAGATGATCGCCCGAGGCTGGTTCGATCCCGTTTGAGTCCCGGCCCCACGCGGGCCTCACGTCACGGAGGATGAGTCATGAGCAAGCCGAGAACCGCCGACGAGCTTCGCAAGAGCTGGAGCAGCGATGCGCGCTGGCAGGGCATCGAACGCCAGTACAGCGCCGAGGACGTGGTCCAGCTGCGCGGCTCGCTGCACGTGGAGCAGACGCTGGGGCGCGCCGGCGCCGAGCGGCTGTGGAACCTCATGAACACGCAGCCGCCCGTGCGCGCGCTGGGCGCGCTCACCGGAAACCAGGCGGTGCAGATGGTGGCCGCCGGACTGCAGGGCATCTATCTGTCGGGCTGGCAGGTGGCGGCGGACGCCAACACCGCCGGGCACATGTACCCCGACCAGAGCCTCTACCCCGTCGACTCGGTGCCCAGCGTCGTGCGGCGCATCAACCACGCGCTGCAGCGCGCGGACCAGATCGCCCACCTCGAAGGACGGACCGACGTGCACTGGTTCGCGCCCATCGTCGCCGACGCCGAAGCGGGATTCGGCGGCGACCTGAACGCGTACGAGCTCATGAAGGCGCTCATCGAGGCCGGCGCGGCCGGCGTCCACTTCGAGGACCAGCTCGCCTCGGCCAAGAAGTGCGGCCACATGGGCGGCAAGGTGCTGGTGCCCACGCGCGAGTTCGTGCAGAAGCTGCGCGCCGCGCGGCTCGCGGCCGACGTGCTCGACGTGCCGACTATTCTGGTGGCGCGCACCGACGCGCACAGCGCCACGCTGCTGACGAGCGACGTGGACGAACGCGACCACGCGTTCATCGAGCGCTCGCGCACGGTGGAGGGCTTCTGGAAGTTCCGCGGCAGCCTGCAGGCCGCCATCGCGCGCGGGCTCGCCTACGCGCCCGTCGCCGACCTCGTGTGGTGCGAGACGAGCACGCCGGACCTGGAAGAGGCGAAGCAGTTCGCCGAGGGCATCCACGCGAAGTTCCCCGGCAAGAAGCTGGCGTACAACTGCTCGCCGTCGTTCAACTGGTCGCGCAAGCTGGACGCGGCGACGATCGCGAAGTTCCAGCGCGAGCTGGGCGCGATGGGTTACGCCTTCCAGTTCGTGACGCTGGCCGGCTTCCATGCGCTCAACCTGTCCATGTTCGAACTGGCCACCGGTTACCGCGACGAGGCGATGACGGCCTACTCGCGGCTTCAGGATCGCGAGTTCGATCTGCAGAAGAGCGCCGGCTACGCCGCCGTCACCCACCAGAAGTTCGTGGGCACCGGCTGGTTCGACGCGCTGCAGGAGACCATCTCGGGCGGCGAGAGCAGCACCACGGCGCTCGGCGATTCCACCGAGAGCCAGCAGTTCTGATCCGCCAGGCGTGAAGTGCGAAGGCCCGCGGCAGGACGCCGCGGGCCTTCGTTGCTTAACGAGCGTGCGCCGAGCGTCACCAGATGCCGGGCAGCCAGCGCGCGCTGCTCTGCATCCGCTGCCGCCAGGTTTCGCCGTGCTGGCCCAGCAACAGGGCATCCTCGCGCGTGCACCACCAGGCCGACATCGCGACGGCCGGGAGCGTAAGTACGAGCCACCCCGCCGCCGAACCCACCGCCGCAGGAAGCGCCACATAGAAGAGCATGCGCGCCGCCACATCCGGCTGGCGAAGCTTTGCCATGCCCCGCCTGGCGCGCCAGCGAAGCGCCATGGCGGCGAACGCCAGGGCGATACCCGCCAGGTTGCCAGCGCCGCCTGCCCAGGAATCGCCGAGCGGGCGAATGGTCAGGTAAAAGGCCAGCACGGAGAAGAAGATGACCGGGGCGAACCAGCGCGGGGACTTCACGCGGGCACGGAGCGGATCGCCGCCCGCGCGCCGTGCCGCGTGGTCCACCAGGCCGTAGAGCCCGATCAGGGTGCCACTGGTGCCAAATCGAAAGAGGTCCGACTCGAAGTTCACGCAAGTCTCCTGCGCCGGGGCGCGCTGCCGAATACGGCAGGCTCTCGGGCCAGTATCGGCCAGGTAGGGTGCTCCTGAACGCCCCGAATGATCCCGGGGCGGCAGGCCTCAATCGCAGAGCACCGTATAGGTTTCGAATCGCGAGGTCATCGGCGGAGTCAGTCCCGCCTCGCGCGCGGCCCGCACGTCCTCGAAGCCGCGGCGGTGCCCCTCCAGGAACTCGGGCGACTGCCGCCAGCCGTCGAAGGCGTCGCGGCTGGCCCACTCGCTGACCACGAGATAGTCCCCGCCCTCGGTCTGCGGCTGCAGCACGCGCATGGCGATGAAACCGGGCAAGAGGTCGATCGCGTGGGCGCGCGTGCGGAACAGTTCCTCGAAGCGCTCGCGGTAGCTGCTCTCGCAGTGGATGAAGTTCACGGCGACGAAGGCGACGGCCGGCTTGGCGGCCGAAGGCGTGGCGGTATCGGTCTGCAGTTCGGTGCTCATGGGAGGAGGATCCTCGGGATGGAGTGAGGGTCGTGCAACGTCACTTCGGCGCCGGAACGAGACAGCCCAGTCCGCAGGTCGAACAGGCTTCGCTCGGGGCGCAGGAGCGCTGGTACGCCTCGAAGCGCTCGCGCAGCAGGCCGGCGACCTCGGGGTCTTCGTGAAGGAGCTTGAGGAAATCCACGAAGCGGCTCGTCGTGGAGGGGCTGATGTCGTGCTCGATGAGGCAGGCTTCGCTCTCGGCGGTCGCCACCTCCACGCCGAGCACGTCGTGGAGGAATGTGCGCAGCACGGTGAAGCGGTGGTGCACCTCGCGCGCGGCGCGCTCGCCCGCGGGCGTGAGCAGCAGGAAGCGCGCCTCGTCGTGCGCGATGAGCCCGCGCGCCTCGAGCGGCCGCAACCCCACCGACAGCGTCGCGGGCGCCACTCCCAGCTCGCGCGCCACGTCGGCCATGCGCGCGTAGCCGCGGCGCGACCGCACGTCCCAGATGGCGCGCAGGTAGTGCTCGTGGCTCGGGCTCAGCGGGCGTTGGGCGGAGTACTTTCCCAGCAACATGCGATGCTCCTTCGAATGGGCTACCGCGACTTAGGGCTACCTAATACACGGTCGCGAGCCCTGTGGGCAAGGGGAATCTCTCGGACAGGGCTTCACCAATCTTCGGAGCACCGGGTAGGCTGCCTCCGTGATCACCCCTCTGCTCGCCGGCCTCCTGCTCGCATGGCCGTTCCCAGCGCCCGCATCCGCCGTGCCCGCCACCCCGTGGCAGCGCGCGGACGGCATCCGCGCCGAGGTGGTCGTCCGCGGGCTGCGCGCCCCCGTGTTCGTCACCGCCCCTCCCGGTGACCCGCGGCTCTTCGTGGTGGAGCAGCCCGGCCGCATTCGCGTGATCCGTGACGGGCGGCTGGTCGAGCGCCCGTTCCTCGACCTGACCGACCGTGTCGGATACGGCGGCGAGCGCGGCCTGCTGGGACTGGCCTTCCACCCGCTGTACGCGCGCAACGGGTTCTTCTTCGT
>JADLGX010000456.1 GCA_020849095.1 Candidatus Eiseniibacteriota bacterium | reverse complement strand
TTCCGGCAGACTCATGCTCAGGCCGCCTCTTCCTGCATGGTCATGGCCTTCGCCAGGCGCAGCTTGAGCCGCGACATGGCGCGCGTGTGGACCTGCGAGACGCGCGACTCGCTGATGCCCAGCGTGCGGCCGATCTCCTTGAGCGTGAGGTGCTCGTAATAGTAGAGCGCCACGACCAGCCGTTCCTGCTCGGGCAGCAGGTCGATCGTGTCGAGGAGCGTGAGGCGCTGCTGCTGCTCCTCGAGGCGCGACTCCAGGTCGATGGCGTTCGGGTCGGCGAGATGGTCGGCGAGCGTGCCCTGGTCGTCGCCGTCGTTGGAACGGCTTTCGTCCAGCGACACGAGGACGGCGCCGCGGACGTGGTCGAGCAGGCGGTAGAAGTCCTCGCGCGACATCTTCAGCTCGCGCGCCACTTCTTCTTCCGACGCCGCGCGGCCGAGCTTCTGGTCGAGCTTGCGGGTGACGCCGTCCAGGTTTCGGGCCTTGCGGCGCATAGAGCGCGAAGCCCAGTCGAGCGCGCGGAGCTGGTCCAGCACGGCGCCCTTGATCCGCCACACCGCGTACGTCTCGAACTTGACGCCCTTGCCCGTGTCGAACTTGGCGTGCGCGTCGAGCAGGCCCAGCACGCCGGCCGAGTACAGGTCCTCGTGATCCACGTTGCGCGGCAGCGTCGCGGCGACGCGCTCGACGACGTGGCGCACCAGCGGCGCGAAGCGCTTGAGCAGGTCGTTCTTGTTGTACGTGACCGGCGCCGTCACGGCAGGCGCGGCCGCTTCGGGAGCGCTCTTGCGGCCGGGCACGACCTTGAGGGCGGGACGGCGCGCAGCGGCGGCGGTGGCGACGGCGGTGGACTTGGAGCGGGCGGGCGACAGAATGGCGGCGCGGGGCATGGGGATGCTCCTCCTACGCTTCGAGGCGCTGGGACTGCTGCGGAAACGCTTCGTGCTGGGACGGACCGGTGGTGACGGGCTTCCACAACTGTGCGGCGAGCGCGCGATAGGCCGCGGCCGCGGGGGACTTGGGAAACGCGGTGACGACCGGCTCCTGCGCGCGGACGGCGCGCGGCACGGACGGGTCGTACGGAACGGTGCCGGCGCACTCCAGCTCGAAGCCCAGGAATCGGCGGGCGACCAGCTTGATCCGGTGCGCGGTGTCGTCTGCTTCCTCGGCGCCGGTCGTCATGTTCACGACCAGCCGCGGCGCGCGCGACAGCCCGCCCTGCTTCTGCAGCAGCTTGATGAGCGCGTAGGCGTCGGAGAAGGCGGGCATCTCGGGCGTCGTCACGACCAGCACTTCGTGGCCGAGGCGGCAGAACTCGGTGACCTGACGCGACACGCCGGAGGCCGTGTCGATGATGAGCAGATCGGCATGCTCGTCCACCGTGCCGAGCGCGCGAACGAGCGCCTCGAGCCGGAAGTCGTCCAGCACCGCCAGCTCGGGAGCGCCGGAGGCGGCCGGGACCAGCTTCACGCCGGCGGGTCCGTTGACGACGATCTCGTCCATCGTCTTCTGGCCCGTGAGCACGTGCTGGATGTCGAAGCGCGGGTGGACGCCGAGCAGGATGTCGAGATTGGCCTGGGCCAGGTCGCCGTCGAGCAGCACGACGCGGGCGCCGCGCTCGCCGAGCGCGATCGCCAGGTTCGCCGCGAGGTTGCTCTTGCCGACGCCGCCCTTGCCGCTGGTGACGACGATCGTGCGCATGCGCGGACGGCTCAGCTGCGCCGGATGCTCCGCCGCGGCTTCGGGAGTCACGGCCCCGTTGACGGGCACGAGCTTCATGTTCGCGCGGGCCTTCACGAGCGCGCCTGCGGATCGAGCGAGCAGACCGCGCTCACGAACGACCAGAAGCGCAGCTGCTGGTGGCAGCGCGCCAGCGGCAGCTCGAAGCCGAGGCGCTGCAGGCGGCGCTGTTCGTCACGGAGCGACGCGACGGCGGCGTTCGCGGCGTCGAAGCGCGCCACGTTGCTCGCCGGCATCGGACGCGCCGGGTCGGCGGACACGGTCAGGGGCGCGAAGCTCACATCGCCCTCCGCAGGGGATTCCACGAGCGGCGCGCGCTGGTCTCTTCGCGCAGGGATTCCACGGCCAGCGAGAAGCTGGCCTCGACCTGGCGGACCGTCAGGCGCAGCGCGCCGGCGGCTTCGATCGGCGTGAGGCGCTCGAGCAGCAGGAGCGACAGGACCTGGCGCTCGCGGTCGGCGAGCTTCTCGATGGCGGCCGTGACGCGGATGCGCATCGGCAGCTTCTCGACGGAGGGAACGGAGCGCTTCATCAGGCGGCCTTCCGGAGTGCCGGGCGGCGGCGGGCGCTCGCCTCGGCGATGGCGCCGCGCACCGCGCGGCGAAGAGCGTCGATCTGGAACGGCTTCGTGAAGACTTCGACGACGCCGGCCTCGCGCAGCTGGGCGAGCGTCTCGGGAGTGCCGTAGGCGGTGACCAGGATCACCGGCTGGGCGTTGCGGCCGCGGCGCAGCTTGCGGGCCAGGTCCAGCCCGCTCATGCCGGGCAGCCGCAGGTCGGAAATGACGATGTCGCTGGTTCCCTCACGCAGCCACACCAGCGCCTCTTCCGCGGAACGGAAGGTGTCGATCGTGAAACCGTCGTCCGACAGTCCCTCGGCCAGGGCCCAGGAGGTGGTCGGTTCGTCTTCGACGATCAGGATGTGCGACATGGCGAGGTGGGCTCCTGCGTTCAGGTGGGGGTCGTGTGGCGCGGCAGTGTTTTGCAGCACGCGTGCCACCGATGCCCCGCACGGCCCGGCGGGCCCGAATCGGCGAAAAGCCCCTGCCCGGACAGCGGCCCGGGCAGGGGCTCTCGAATGCGGCAGGTGTCTCGGAAGTGGGGAGTTAGCCCCGGCGCGGCACCCCGGCGACGGGGCGGCGAACGGCCCGGCTCGGACGCGGGCGCGGCCCGCAGGCGACGAAGGCGGCCGGGCCCTTTACCGGGTCCGGCCGCCTAATCGCGCACCGCCCGGAGGGCGGCGTGAGTGCTTCTTGGTCGGCTGGAGCGCCCTCAGGCGCCCTCGCCGGCCTCCTCTGCATCGTCACCCAGGGCGTACTCCTTGAGCTTCGTTCGCAGGGTCTGGCGGGAAATCTGCAGCAGCCCGGCCGCCTTGGTCTTGTTCCCGTCGCAGACGGTGAGCGCGTGCTCGATCGCCATCTTCTCGATGTCGGTCAGCGGGCGCACCACGCCGGTGGGAAACGGCTGCGATCCGGCGGCGGCCGCGGAAGGCGCGGCGCCTCTCGTCATCTCGACGGGAAGATGCTCGGGCAGGATCTCCTCCTCCGCCTCGAGCAGCACCACGCGCTCGATCACGTTCTTCAGCTCGCGCACGTTGCCGGGCCACGCGTAGCTCTTCATGAGCGCGAGCGCGCGCGGATCGATGCGGACGGTCGCGCGGCCGAGTTCGCGGCAGAAGCGGGCGACGAAGTGTTCCGCCAGCTTGACCACGTCGCTCGGACGCTCGCGCAGCGCGGGAATCTCGACCGGCACCACGTTGAGCCGGAAGTAGAGATCCTCGCGGAACTTTCCTTCCGAGACCATGCGGGGAAGATCGCGGTGCGTCGCGGCCACGACCCGCACGTCCACGGTGATGTCCACGGCGCCGCCGACGCGGCGGAACGTGCGCGTCTCGAGCACGCGAAGCAGCTTGGCCTGCAGCTGCGGCGCCATCTCCCCGATCTCGTCCAGGAAGAGCGTCCCGCCGTCCGCCAGTTCGAACAGCCCCTTCTTGAAGCGCTTCGCGTCGGTGAACGCCCCGCGTTCGTGACCGTACAGCTCGCTCTCGAGCAGGGTCTCGGGAATCGCCGAACAGTTCAGCTCGATGAACGGCCCCGAGGAGCGCGCGCTCTTGTCGTGGAGGTAGCGCGCCATGAGCTCCTTGCCCGAGCCCGTCTCGCCGCGGATCAGCACGGTGCTGGTGCCGCTCTTGGCGGCGCGCTCCAGCCGGGTGAGCGCCTTCTGGAGCGTCTCGCTGTCGCCGACGATCGGCTGCGCGCTGCGCGTGGTCGCGCGCAGGTGATCCACCTCGCGCTTGAGCCGCGCGTGTTCCAGCCCGCGCTCGAGCACCACGCCGAGATGATCGAGATCCGGCGGCTTCAGCATGAAGTCGTAGGCGCCCATCTTGATCGCGCGCACCGCGTGCTCGACCGTGCCGTGCCCCGTCAGCATGACGACCGGGACCGTGGGGTCGAGTTCGCGGATCTGCTTCAGCAGCTTGAGCCCGTCCTCGTCCCCCAGCTTGAGGTCGAGCAGGACCGCGTCCACGCCCTGTTCGCGGATGGCTTCGAGCGCTTCGCGGCCGGCAGCGGCCTCGAGCGGCGAGTAGCCCTCGTCGCGAGCCCACTCGCCGATGCTGAAGCGCAGCGAGCGCTCGTCATCGACGATGAGCAGAGTCTGGGCGTTCTGAGCGCGCGTCATGCTGTCGCCGTTCCCCATTTCGTTTCTCCAGCGGGAAGTTCAGGAGCACCGTGGTGCCGCGTCCCTCGCGGCTGTCGACGGTGATGGACCCGCCGTGCTCCTGCATGATGGTCTGCGAGATGCTGAGCCCGAGCCCGGTGCCCGTGGACTTGGTCGTGAAGAACGGGTCGAACATCTTGGCCAGGACGCCGCGCGGAATGCCGACGCCCGTGTCGATCACCCTCACCTGCTGGTACTCGATCCATCCCTGACCCGGGGGGCGGTTGCCGCCGCGGTCCTCGGCACGCCGTCCGGGGCCGCGCGGCGGAGCCTTGCGCCTCACCTTGGCCACCTCGAAACGCAGCGTGCCGCCCTCCGGCATGGCCTGGATGGCGTTGATCGTGACGTTGAGCATCACCTGCGTGACGAGGTCGGGGTCAATGTAGAGGGCGGCCAGCCGCGGCGCCACATGCGTCTCGAGCCGGAGCTGGGCGTTCTGGATCTTGTCCGCGGCGAGCGCGATGACCTTGTCCACGCACTCCGACAGCATGAAGGAGCGGAGTTCCGGCGTGCGCGGGCGCGCGTACTGCAGGAGGCTCGTGACGATGCGGTCCAGCCGCGCCACCTCTTCGAGGATCACCTGGGCGAAGCGCGCGCGCTCGTCGCGCGGCTCGAAGCGCTTGAGCAGCACCTGCGCGCTCGTGCCGATGCCGGCGAGCGGATTGCGGATCTCGTGGGCGACGCCGGCGGCGAGCTGCCCCAGCGTGGCCAGCCGTTCGTGACGGCGGAGTTCCTGCTGCATCCGGCGCATCTGCGTGAGGTCGTGGAGCGTGATCAGCACCCAGGGCGGCTTGCCGAGCCGGTAGCTGCGGACCTGGACGGGCACCTCGCCCCCGCGCGCGGTCTGCAGCACCGCCTCGCGTTCAGCGTGCGCGGTACGGAACGCCTCCCGCACCACGTCGTCGCCCGCGACGACCGTTCGCACCACTTCGGATGCGGCCACTCCCCGCAGCCGGGCCGCGGACGAGCCGAACAGCCGCTCGGCGGCCGGATTGACCATGGCGATCGCTCCCTGCGGGTCGAGCAGGAGCGCGCCGGCCTCGGCGTCATCCATGAGCGCCTGGACGAGGGCATCGGTGGGAGGCGCGCCGCTGGCGCGCTGGGGTCTGGGCTGGGTCATGTGCGTTCCTTCGCGGCCGCAGTATAGGCACAAAAAAAACCGCCGCGTCGAGGATTCGACGCGGCGGCTGGATTTGTCGGGTGTCGGCGGTCAGCCCCGGAGGATCTCTCCGAGAACGGCGCTCACCAGCCGGTCACGCACTTCGTCACGGTCGTAGTAACCGGACTCGATGCGCTTCTGGACGGAACGTACCCGGGAGAGACGCACTACCGAGTGATCCGGCGCGGGCACGACGCGGAGCTTCGCGGCGGGACCGGACTTCCGGGACTTCGGACGGCGAATCGTGGTCATGACTCCTCGCAACAACGCTGGAAGGTCTGGGCGGCGATGTCGGTTCAGGCGTCAAGAACGAGGGACGGTCGAGTTCAGGGCTTCTTGCCCGTGTCGGCAACGCCCGGCGGCTTTTGGCCGAGGGCCTTGCGGTTTTCCTCCTGGATGCGGGCGTAAATCTCCTCGCGGTGCACCTTCACCTCGGGCGGCGCCTCGATACCGAGCTTCACCTGCCCCGATCGCACCTCGAGAACGGTGATCTTCACCGAATCCCCGATCCGGATGTTTTCTCCTAACTTCCTTGTTAGGACCAGCATCTTCCTCGAACCTCCGCTCTTTGCACCGGTGCTACGCGTTCTCCATCCTTGACGGAGAGCGTATCGGCATGGCGGGAATGTGACATGAGGACAATAGCGTCATGGCTCCCCCACACCAAGCCCGGAGTTGGTAGGATGCGGCTCGTCTCCACGGCCCCCGATCTGTTCTCTGCCTGGAGGTACGCCCCGTGGCTCGAGCCCCGCTGGATCGCTTCCTGACCTGGCTGCTGTTGCCGGCCGCATTGGCGCTGGTGGCGTCGGCCCTGACCCTCTCTCGCCACGCCCATACGGGGTTGTCGCTTCGTGAGGGGCGCGTGGCGACCGTGGTGCCGGGCGGGCCCGGCGACCGGGCCGGGCTGCTGCCGGGCGACCTGCTTCGCCGCACGGGCTCGGCCGCGGGCGCCTTCTCCTCCGACGTCCTCGAGCACGCCGTTCCGGGCCGGCCGATGGACCTGGTCCGCGAAAGGGCGGGGCGCAGCGCCCCCGTGTGGCTCGTCCCCGAGGCGCTGCCGGGCGCGGAGCGGCGCTTCCGCTCGCTGCTGATCACCGTCGCCTGCGTGTTCCTCCTGCTCGGGGGCTGGGTGTGGAGCGAGCGGCGAGACCGGCTCGCGCGAGTGTTCCTGCTCCTGTGCATCGCCTTCAGCGGCATGCTGACACCCTCCCCTTCCTTCGAGTCGCGCGGCTGGCAGTTCGCCTACGACCTCGGGTTCAACGCGGCCCAGCTGTGCACACCAGTGCTGTTCGCGCACTTCTTCGCGCTGTTCCCCGAGCCCCCCCGGCGCACGCGCGCCCTCTGGGTCGTGAGAACGGGCTACGCGCTCGCCGCGACGCTGTTCGTGGCGTGGATCGGCGTCGGCGCGGAGAGCGTCTGGGGAACGGGCCGATGGAGCGCTGCCCTGCCGCAGCTGAGCAGCTGGTCCGCGGCGCTCTTTCTCGCCGGCATCCTCGCCGGGCTCGTGCTCTTCGGCATCTCCTTCTCCCGCGCGCGCTCCACCGACGCGCGTCGCCGGCTGCGCGTGGCCTTCTTCGGGACACTGCTCGGCGCCGCCCCGATCGCCACGCTCATCGCGGTGCGGAACCTGTCGCCGAACACCCCCATTGCGGGCGAGCGCGCCATCGTGGCGACCGTGCTGCTCGTGCCCGCGTCGTTCGCGTGGGCCATCGCCGTGCACCGGGTCTTCGACTTCCGGGTCGCGCTGCGCGCCGGCGCGACCACGCTGCTCGTGGGCGCCGCGGCGTTCGCCACCTACCTGCTCGGCGAGTGGATCGCGCACACCTGGTGGCCGGCGCTGGGACAGGACGTCTCGGGCGTCTCGCTGGCCCTGCTCGCGCTCGTCGCCGCCCTGGCCGGGCCGTCGCGACCGTGGCTGATCTCGCTGGGCGAGCGCGTGGTTCCCATTGCAGGCGAGGTCCCGCTCGCCTCGTGGACCC
>JADLGX010000455.1 GCA_020849095.1 Candidatus Eiseniibacteriota bacterium | reverse complement strand
GGAACGCCAGGTCCCACTGCAGTCCGCCCGAGAGCAGGAACACCCCCAGCTTGCCGGGCACCACCGGCACCGCCACCTGGCGCGCGTCGTTGAGCGGCGCCGCGTCGGCGGCAAGCGAATCCACGCGGGCCGTCCACACGGCCAGCCCGGCGCGCGCGGGCGTGGCGCGCAAGGTCAGCATGGCCTCGGCGCCGGGACCGGGAGCGTCCACCGTGCCGCGCGCCAGCTCGCGCTCGCCCTCGAGCAGCCGGACCGGGATCGCCGTGCCGCGCGGCTCGCTCGACCACACGCGCACCACCACCGGCGTCTCCTCGCCCACGCGCGCCTGCGCGGCGGTCTCGACCGCCGCCACCGCGCGGTCGGCGCCCAGCGCCGCGCCCACGAGCACCGTGTGCACGGGCACACCCAGCGCGCGGGCGGCCGCCACGGGATCGGCGCCCGCGTTGACCACGCCGTCGCTCACCACCACCACGCCGTCGGGCCGGCGCTCCACCGGCAGCGCGGCGAGCGCGGCCAGCGCGTCGCCCAGCGCCGTGGCGTCACGCCCCTCGCCCGCGCGCGCCGAGTCCCCGCGCAGGGCGGCCGCGAAGTCGGACCGGCGCACCTGCGCCCGCCCGCCCAGCGCCGCGGTGAGCGCGCGCGCCGCCTCGTCCGCCAGCTGGGAGCGCGGCGGCGCGCCCGGCGCGCCCGGCAGGTCCATGCTGGCCGAGCGGTCCACGAGCAGCGTGACGCGGCGCCCCGAGGAGGGCTGCGCGCGCTCCAGCACGGGCTGCGCGAGCAGCCACACCAGCGCCAGCAGCACCAGCGCGCGCGCCGCGCCCAGCGCGCGGCGCCACAGCGCGGGCACGGGCGGCATCGTGAACCGGTAGGCCCACAGCGCGATCCCCACCGCGACCAGCGAGGCGAGCGCGAGAAGGGCCCACGGGGATCGGGGCGCGAAGAGGAGGGCCAAGTCGGTCATGGGAAGTGGCGCAAGTTAGGGCGCGCGGCGACGGCCGGACAAGGGCATTCGCACTGACGCCGGAGCGCGGCGGCCCGCCGCGACGCCCGCGGCGGCGTCAGGGCACGCGGCCCTCACGTGGCGTTTCGCGAGGCGCGCTCCTGGTCGGCGATGCGCAGTCCTTCGAGGATCAGCCGGTCGAGGTCCAGGTCGAGCTGGATGTCCTCGCCCACCGCCACGTCGCCGGGCACGAACCGGAAGCGCCCGTCGCGCCACAGAAGCACGCCGTAGACGATGCGGCGCAGCACCTCGTGCACGGCCTCGCGCACGTGGTCGGCCTGCACGTCGCCGTTGTCCACCAGCAGCTGGCCCAGCCGGCGCCCCGGCTGCTGCCGCTGGCGTTCGAGCGCGCGCGCCACGGCCTGCGGCTGCGCCTGCCCGCGGTGCATGAGGATCTCGCCCGCGCGCACCGCCAGCCCGCTCGTGCGGGCGAACACCGGACGGCCGCGGTCGAAGTACAGGTCCACGCGCTCGTTCTCGCGCGTGAGCTCGAACCGCCCGCTCGCCTGGGCGAGCTGCAGCAACTGCAGGATCTCGGACGGAAAGAAGTGCGCGAGGTCGCCATCGAGCGCCGGGGGAATCACCGCGACCTCCAGCGCACGTCGTCCACCACGCGGCCCTGCTGGGGCACGGCGCCGGTCATGACGCGCAGGTTGTACCAGCCCACGAGAATGATCTGCACGGTGGTCGCCACGAGCAGCGCGCCGATCGCAATTTCGGTCAGGCGCGTGAGCCCCATGGCCACGTCGCTGCGCAGCGCCCACAGCAGAGTGAAGATGGCGATGAGCGAGCTCATCACCACACCCGTCGCCCGCCCGAACGCCGTGGGATGGATGCGCACCGGACCGATGAACACGTACAGGTAGGCGCCGCCCACGATCAGCACCGTGTAGCGCATCACGCCCACCCAGAACACCCAGCGCGGCAGAAGTTCGGCGGCGGTGAGCCCGAACAGCATGGCGAGGTTGAAGACCACGTCCACGCAGGGATCCATCACCCGGCCCATCGTGGTCACCTGTCCCCAGCGGCGCGCGAGGAAGCCGTCGAACACGTCGGACAGCGAGGCCAGCGAGAACAGCACCAGCGCGCTCATGAAGTGGCGCTCGAGCAGGAACAGGCAGATGCCCGGAATGAGCGTGACGCGCAACAGCGTGAGCATGAGCGGAATGTTGAGCGCCGACAGCCGGTAGCCGCTTTCGTCGCGCAGCAGCCCCACGTAGAGCGTGATGGACGTGAACGCGATCGCGATCCACAGCGCCGTGCCGCCGAAGAAGTGATAGGCGAGATCGCGGTCCCAGCGCATGGACATGACGGCGGCCGCCACGAACGCCGCGGCGAAGTACGCGAGCGCGACCATCCAGATGGAGCGCACCGCCCCGAGGTTGGCGAACACCTCGCCGCGAACATGGGCGCCGACCGCCCGCACGTACGCGAGCCACGCGTGGGGCGCGTAGCGCTGCGTTCTCAGCTCGCGTAGGTGTTCCTCGACGAACACGGGCGTACCTCCATGGCGTGGCCCCGAGAATACGGGCGGAACGGCGCGAGCCTCAACCCCGGCCCAGCCGGACGCTCGCGAGGGTCCACAGGATCTTGCTTCCCGCTCCCCAGACCCCGCGCAGGGTGCCGCTGATCTTGCTCCGTCCGAGCCGGCGGCGGCGGTAGGTGACCGGAACCTCGGTGACGCGCAGGCCCGCCCGGAAAGCCTTCGCCTGCATCTCGACGGTCCAGCCGAAGTCGCGGTCGCGCATGCCCAGCGACTCGAGCGCCTGCCAGCGAATGGCGCGAAACGGCCCCAGGTCGGTGACGCGCGCCCCGTACAGGGCACGGAGCAGCGCCGGCGCGAGCCAGTTGCCGAACGCCTGGGCCGGCGAGAACGCGCCCGGCTCGAGCGCGCCGAGCGTGCGCGAGCCCACGCACAGGTCGGCGCGTCCTTCGAGCAGCGGCGCGAGCAGGAGCGGCAGCTCGCGCGGATCGTCGGAGTGATCGGCATCCACGAAGGCCACGAGGTCCGGCGGCGCCGCGCGCAGGTGCGCCAGCGCGGCGAGGCACGCCGAGCCGTAGCCGCGTGTCTCCGCGCGCACGACCGTGGCTCCGGCGGATCTCGCCACGCCGGCGGTGCCGTCGGTCGAACCGTTGTCCGCGACCACGATTTGCCGGAGCCGGGCGCCGCCCGGCAGCGCGTCGCCTGCGCGCGGCAGGTCCGCCAGCACGCGCGGCAGCGCCTCTTCTTCGTTCAGCGCGGGAATCACCACGTCCACGATGGTCACGAGCGCACGGTAACGCAGCGTGCCCGCCAGCGGGTACTCGGCCCGCTCAGCGCGCCGGGCGGCGGCGCGTCAATCGAACGGGGCGCTCGCCGACTTCCGGAAGCGCTGCACGGCTGACAAGCGGGTAGCGGCCAGGTTCGAGGATGGAATCCAGCTCGAGGTCCACGTCGAGGTCGGGCCAGCGAATGTGCCCGGCGCTGGGGCGGCAGACGTGGAAGATCGCCACGACCGGCGCCGTCGCGAAGAACGGGAAGTCCGTGAAGGCGACGAAGTGCTCCTGCTCGTCGAGTCGCAGCCACAGTCCGCGCGACGAAATGCGCACGACTTCAGGCTCCGAAGTGCTCGTTCCACGCTTCGCGGATCTGGGCTTCATGGTCGCGAATCAACCTCCGGGCTCGTCGCACCGCAGCAGCGGTGAGAGGAAGCCTAGCACGGGCGATGCCGCCGGCCCGCAGCCGGGATTTCGGGCATTCGGGCGGGATTCGGGGACCCGGCGGGGGCACATCGTGAACGAACGGAGCGAATCGTCGACGGACCGGACGTCTCGCCCCACGCGAAAGGCCGGGACTCTCGCGAGTCCCGGCCTCGTGCGTGTGACGCTGTTGCGATCGACTAGCGGCGGTCGCTCTCCGCGGCCGAGCCCCGCACCGCCGCCTGCGCAGCCGCCAGACGGGCCAGCGGAACGCGGAACGGCGAACAGGAGACGTAGTCGAGATCGGTGCGGTGGCAGAACTCGACCGAAGCCGGGTCGCCGCCGTGTTCGCCGCAGATGCCGACTTTGAGCTTGGGACGGGTCGAACGGCCGTTCTTGACCGCCCAGTCCATCAGCATGCCCACGCCTTCCTGGTCCACCGACACGAACGGGTCGCCGGGCAGGATCTTGCGGTTGACGTACTCGGGCAGGAACTTGCCCGCGTCGTCGCGCGAGTAGCCGTAGGTCATCTGGGTGAGGTCGTTGGTGCCGAACGAGAAGAATTCGGCCTCTTCGGCCACGCGGGCGGCGGTCAGCGCCGCGCGCGGGATCTCGATCATCGTGCCGACCATGTACTCCAGCTGCACGCCCTTCGCCTTCTTGGTCTCTTCGGCGACACGGCGCACGATCGCGGCCTGGTCCTTGAGCTCCTCGACCGTGCCGATCAGCGGGATCATGACTTCGGGAACGACGTTGCCGCCTTCCTTCACGATCTGGCAGGCCGCCTCGAAGATGGCGCGCGCCTGCATCTCGGTGACTTCGGGATACGTGATGCCCAGACGGCAGCCACGGTGTCCCATCATCGGGTTGAACTCGTGCAGGTCCTCGACCCGGCGCAGCATTTCGGGCATGCCCTTCTTCAGCTGGGCGACCGTCATGCGGTACTTCTTGGCCATCTCCTTCTTCTGACCCGTCGTGGCGCGGGAGAACGTGGCGATGTCCACCATGAGGTCCTCACGCTTGGGCAGGAACTCGTGGAGCGGCGGGTCCAGCGTGCGGATCGTGACCGGGTAGCCCTTCATGGCCTTGAAGAGACCGTAGAAGTCCTTGCGCTGGAACGGCAGGAGCTTGGCGAGAGCGCCCTTGTACGACTTCATCGGGGCGGCCAGTTCCTTCTTGAGCGCGGCGACTTCGGCCTTGATCGTCTTGCTCTCTCCGCCCAGCGAGGCGGCGAGCGCCTTTTCGCGGGCCGCGAGCTTCTCGGAGATCGCCTTGGTCAGCGGCGCCGCCATGATCATCTGGACGACGAACGGCAGCCGGTCCTCGGCGAAGAACATGTGCTCGGTGCGGCAGAGGCCGATGCCTTCGGCGCCGAACTCGCGGGCCTTGATGGCGTCGCGGGGAATGTCGGCGTTCGAGCGCACCTTGAGCCGGCGGTGCTTGTCGGCGATGGCCATGAACGCGCCGAACTCGCCCGACACCTCGGCGTCGATCGTGGGCACGGCGCCCAGCATGACGCGGCCGGTGGAGCCGTCGATCGTGATCCAGTCGCCTTCCTTCACGACCAGCTTGTCCACGGTCATCGTGCGCGTCTTGTCGTTCACGTGAATCGCGCTCACGCCCGACACGCACGGCTTGCCCATGCCGCGCGCGACGACGGCCGCGTGGCTGGTCATGCCGCCGGTGGCGGTGAGGATGCCCTGCGCAGCGTCCATGCCGTGGATGTCGTCCGGCGTGGTCTCCTTGCGGACCAGGATGACCTTCTTCTTGGCGTGGCCCATCTCGGCGGCGGTGTCCGCGTCGAACACCGCGATGCCGACGGCGGCGCCCGGCGAGGCCGACAGTCCCTTGGCGATCACGTTGACCTTGGCCTTCGGGTCGAGGCGCGGGTGCAGCAACTGGTCGAGCGAGGCGGGATCCACGCGCAGGATGGCTTCCTGCTCGGTGATCAGCCCTTCGTGGACCATTTCGACCGCGATGCGGACGGCGGCCTGCGCGGTGCGCTTGCCGTTGCGCGTCTGCAGCAGGTAGAGCGTGCCTTCCTGGATCGTGAACTCGAAATCCTGGATGTCGCGGTAGTGCTTCTCGAGGCGCGAGGTGATGTCGCGGAGCTGCTGGTAGACCGCGGGCATCTCCTGCTCGAGGTGGGCGATCGGCTGCGGCGTGCGCACGCCGGCGACGACGTCTTCGCCCTGCGCGTTGGTGAGGTACTCGCCGTAGAAGTGGTGCTCGCCCGTGGACGGGTTGCGCGTGAAGCCCACGCCCGTGCCGGACGTCTCGCCCAGGTTGCCGAACACCATCGCCTGCACGTTCACGGCGGTGCCGATGTCGTCGGGGATGCCGTTCTGGCGGCGGTAGTAGATCGCGCGGTCGTTGTTCCACGAGCGGAACACGGCGTCACGCGAGAGCGCGAGCTGCTCGAGCGGATCCTGCGGGAAGTCGCGGCCGGCCTGCTTGCGCACGAAGCGCTTGAAGTCGAGCACGAGCGACTTGAGGTCGTCGGCGGTGAGTTCGGTGTCGAGCTTGACCTTGCGCTTGTGCTTGAGCTGCTCGATCAGGTGCTCGAACTGGTTCTTCTCGAAGTCCATCACGACCGACGCGAACATCTGGATGAAGCGGCGGTAGCAGTCCCACGCGAAGCGCGGGTTGCCCGTCTTGAGCGCGAGCCCCTCGACCGAGACGTCGTTGAGTCCCAGGTTGAGCACGGTGTCCATCATGCCGGGCATCGAAAACTTGGCGCCCGAGCGCACGGACACGAGCAGCGGATCGTTGGAGTCGCCGAGCTTCTTGCCGAACGAAGCTTCGAGGCGGGTGAGGGCGTCGTGCTGCTCGCCGGCGAACGACGGCGGAAGCGTCTTGCCGTTCGCGTAGTACCAGCGGCACACGCTGGTCGTGATCGTGAATCCCGGGGGCACCGGGACTCCGGCATTGGTCATCTCGGCGAGACCGGCACCCTTGCCGCCGAGCACGTCCTTCATGCCGCCGTTGCCTTCGGCCGCGCCGTCGCCGAAGAAGTAGACGAATTTGTCGCTCATGGGATCCTTCGTGCCGTCGAGGACGGCGGATTCGTTTTCAGTGGTACTCATGGACTGAACCTCCTGTCAGGGGAAACTTGCCGCGAGAATAGCGAGGGGCCGATGGCGTCACAAGCCACCGGCCCCTGCGCGTTTCATGACAGTTTCAACCGATCAGTCGGGCAGCAGGATTCCCTTCACCACGCGCGGCCTGCGGAAGAGCGACGAGTCGATCGGCTGGTTCACTGAAGCCTTCACCGCGGTGAACCGCGACACCCGCTCGCCGTCCACGAAGCGATCCTCGATGAACGGAAGTACCAGCCCGGACACGGTTTCGGGCTGTGAGAACAGCCGCCGGTCGTGCCACTTGAGGTCGGGGCCGAGTTCGCCGTCCACGCCGCGGATCGTGCGCGTGGCTTCGTCCACCAGGAAGCGCCAGCGGCGCCCGTCCGGAGCGATGAAGTCCACCAGGTCGCACTTGCGGCCCGCGATCGTCTCGGTGCCCCGGCGCGCGGCCTGCGAGCCGGAGCGCATCGCGGCGCGAAGCAGGTGCACGATGTCGCCGGTGCGCGAGGCCTTGAGCGCCGCGATGCCGGCCGAATCCGCCTCGAAGAACGCGGCACTGTCCATCAGCGCGAGCGTCCACGCGGAGTCCCCGACGAGCACCTGGCGGCTCTCGAACTGGAGCATCTTGGTGGCGAAGGACATCCGGTCCGGGTCCACGCGCACCAGGCTGTACTGCCCGCTCAGTTCCTGCCCCGAGGCGATGAGCAGCATTTCGCCTTCGAACACCGTGGTGTGCGCGCCGTTCAGCCGCGCCGCGCCGCCGTGCGCGGCCACCGCGGCGGTCACGGCCGCCTTGCCACGGCGCAACTGCTCCGCGGTCGGCGCCGCGAGGGTGTCCACCTGCGCGATCGGCGTGCGGTGGAACGGCTCGACGGTCACGTCACCGAAGCCGGCCAGCTTCTCGCGCAGCACGTCGCCGGGTCCGGCGACCAGGATTTGCGGCGGCTGCGACAGCGTGCGCGCGGCCAGCGCCACGTCCACCGGCGCGCGCAGGCGCTCGTGATGGCGCGCGAGCGCGTCGTCGCCGAGCCCGGCGTGGTGGAACGCCTGCCACTGGCTGAGGTACGCCGCGAGCGTCTCGAGCCCGAGCGGGAACTTCTGCGCCAGCTCGCGGCGGGCCGGGTCGATCGTGGCGGCCGCGGGCGGACGCGAGGCGAACACCCGCACGGCCTCCCACACGCGGCGCACCACCGGCGCGATGGAATCCGTCGGAGCGCCCACGCTCACCGTGAGCAGGCTCGCGTCCCGAAGGGTCTGGAACGAAACCCGCGCGCCCGCGGGCAGGCCGGAATGCTCCAGCGCGGTGGCCAGCACCTGCCACGCGGCCAGCTCGGCCGACGCGCGACCGGCGCCGACCCACGCGAGCCGCGCCTCGCTCCAGCGCGCGCCGGCCAGGTCCACGACCTGGATGCCGCTCTGGTGCGTCACGGCCACGGGAGCGACCGGCCCGGCGGTCTTGCCCGACCAGCGCCCGAACCACTCGTCCACGGCGGCGGCGATGCGCTCGGGATCCACGTCGCCCGAAATACTGAGCACGGCGTGATCGGGACGCCAGCGGCTGCGGTAGAACGACTGCACCACGTCGCGGCGCGAGGCGATCAGCGACTGGATGTCGCCGACCGGCGAGTGCGCGTAGGGATGCGAGCGGAACGCCGCTTCCCACACGCGGTCATCGGCGATCGCGGTGGCGCTGCGGCGCTGCTGGCCCAGCTGCTGGGCGGCGAGCCGGCGCAGCTCGCCGAACTCCTCGTCGTCCATGAGCGAGTTCATCGCCACGTCGCTCATGAGCTCGAGCGCGGACTCCGCTCCGCCGGCGCGCACGAGACAGGCCATCTGGGCGTAGTCGCGCGACGCGCTCACGTCGAGCGTCGCGCCGAGCGCCTCGAGTTCGGTCGTGAGCTGCGCGGCCGAACGCGAAGTGGTGCCCTTGGCCACCAGGCCCGCGGTGAGCGCCGCGATGCCGGGCAGCGAATCCTGCTCGGCGCTGCCGCCGGCGGGCACGAGCAGCTGGATCTGGACGAGCGGCAGGCGAGCGTCCCGCAGGACGGCGACGCGCAGCCCGTTGGGAAGCACGCGAACGGTGGGAACCGGCAGCACGGCGGCGGGAACGGACAGCTGCACCGCCGGCAGGGCGGGCGGCGGCGCGGTGGAACGCGCCGGAGCGGCCGCCCACGCGGACGTGGCGGACGCGAGCGCCAGGACGAACAGCATGGGTGCGCGCTTCATCGGACGCCCTCCTCTCGCGGAGCCAGCCAGACGATCGCCCGCGACTCCTCGGTCAGCACGCGCTGCGCGGCGCGCTGCAGGTCGGCGGGTGTCAGCCGGGCGAGCGCCTCGAGCCGGCGGCCGGCCGCCGACGGGTCGCCGGTGAAGCACACGGCCTCTCCCAGCGCCGACGCGCGCGCGCGCGCCGTCTGCAGCAGCGAGAGCTCGCGGGTGAGCAGCGGGCCGCGCACGCGTTCCAGCTCCTCGACAGTAACCGGCTCGCGCGCGAGACGCTGCACCTGGTCGAGCAGCGTGCGCTCGGCGTTGCTGGAGTCCGCGCCCGCGCCGATCGCGGCCATGGCCCAGAACATCGAGGCGTCGCGGTGGGGGACGAAGCCGGCCTGGGTCAGCGCGGCGGCGCGCCACTCCTGAACGAGCGAGCGCTGCAGGCGCGAGTTCTCGCCACTGCCGAGCACCTGCGCGAGCAGTTCCATCGCGGGCGCGTCGGGATCGGCGGCGCCGGGAGCGCGCCAGCCGGCCAGCAGCAGGTGCGCCGGCGTGTCCTCGCGGCCCCAGCCGCGGCGCTCTCCCGGGGCGGGCGCCTTCCACACCGGCGGCGCGGCGGCGGCGCCGCGCGGCAGCCCTTCGAACAGCCGGCGAACGGCATCGAGCGTGGCTTCGCGGTCGAAGCGCCCGACGATGGTGATCACGGCGGAACCCGGCGCGTAGGCGCCGCGGCGCCACGCCTCCACCTGGGCCGGCGTCAGCCTGGCCAGGTCCGCGTCGCTGCCCGGCAGCGCGCGGCCGTAGGCCTGGCCCTCGAACAGCCGGGCGCGCAGGCGGCCGAGCGCGCGTGTGACCACCGGGCGTTCGGCCAGCGCGCGAACGTCGGCGCGCGCCGCGCGGCGCTCGGCCTCGAACGCCTCGGGCGTGTGGGCGAGCCCGGCCATGCGCGCCGCCTCGAGCCGCAGCGCCAGCGCGAGCGCCTCGCCGGGCACGGTCTGCCAGTAGCAGGCGTAGTCCGGGGACATCTGCGTGTTCACCGCGCCGCCCTCGGCGAGCAGGCGGCGGCGGTGCTCACCGTCGGGCACCGCGGCCGAACCGCGGAACATGAGCCGCTCCACCAGGTGCGAGGCGCCCGCGAGGCCCGAGCGTTCGGCCGCCACCCCGGCGGGATACCAGACGGCGACATCCACGCCCATGGCGAGCGAGTCGGATTCGAGCACGACGCG
>JADLGX010000454.1 GCA_020849095.1 Candidatus Eiseniibacteriota bacterium | reverse complement strand
GCGACGGCGCAGGACATCGAGAGGCGCAGGAGCTTGTTCACGTGGGGACTCCCCGAGGGAACGGCTACTCGATGGAAGCGGGCAGCGTCTTTTCGCGGCGCCAGCGCAGCGGCTCACCGCCACGGCGGGGACGCGACCCGCACGAGGAACGGACGGCCAGCGAGGTCGGAAGGACTTCGTGCTGCTTGACGTCGGGATTGGCGGAGCGTCGCGAGCGCATGAGCAGTTCCACGGCGCGCTCGCCGAGCAGCGTGGTGTTCACGCGCACCGTGGTGAGCGGAGGCGAGGTGTAGCGCGACATGGCGATGTCGTCGAAGCCCACCACGGCCACGTCGTTCGGCACCGAGACCCCGGAGTCGAGCAGGCCGCTCAGCACGCCGATCGCCATGTGGTCGTTGGCCACGAACACGGCCGTCGGCCGGCCGGGCATGCGGGCGAGTTCGGCGGCGGCCTCGTAGCCCGAAGGTTCGGTGAAGTCGCCCTGCAGCTCGAGACCCGGCTCGTGCGGGATGCCGGCCTCGCGAAGCGCGGCGCGATAACCGTGCAGCCGCTGCTCCGCATCCAGGTTGCGCGAGGGACCGCGGACGATCGCGATGCGGCGATGCCCCAGCCCCAGCAGGTGGCGCACCATGTCGGAGGCGCCCTCGGAGTTGGCGACCGAGATCGTGTCGCACTCGTCCACCTCCTGGCCCGGATTGAGCAGCACGACCGGGCAGTGGACGGAAAAGCCCTTGATGGCGCCGGGCGCGTCCACGTCGGGCGCCATGACGACCATGCCGTCCACGCGCCCGCTCATCGAGCGCAGCGCGTCGCTCAGCGCCTCGCTGTCGGCGTGCGAGCTGGAGACGAGCAGGTGAAACCCGTGCTGGCGCGCGGCGGTGTCGAGTCCGCGGATCACGTCCGAGAAGAACTCGCCGTACATGTCGGGCAGCAGCACGCCGAGGGCGTGCGTCCGGCTGGTGATCAGGCTGCGCGCGACGCCGTTGGGCCAGTAGTTCAGCCGCGACGCCACCTCGCGCACGTTGCGCACGGTCGGCTCGCTCACGAGGGAGCTGTCGTTGAAGACGCGCGAGACCGTGGCGATCGAGACACCGGCCTCACGTGCGACGTCGCGGATGGTCGCCAACGGAACTCCCCTTTCCGAGGAGGAGTGTGCGCATCAGCAGGTCCCGCCTGCGGCGCGGGACGGGAATCCCACGCGGGAGCGAATGAGATGTAACCGTTTACAGGCGAGGAGGCGGCGGTGTCAAGAACTCGCCGCCGCCGCGTGTCCCGACGAGCGCAACCCGGCCGGCGACCGGCGCCGCGTTGCGGCTGCCATCGCGGGCACCGGTGGTGGTAACGTGCCGCCCCATGACGACTTCCTCCCGCTTCCTCGATGCGCGCCGCGCTCGCGCGGCTGCCGCACTGACCACCGAATCCGACATCGTCCTCTTTGGCGCCGGCGACCCGGTCGGGATACCGGGAGGCGCGGACCAGACCTACCCCTTCCTCGCGCACGCCGAGTACTTCTGGCTGACCGACCACGAGAACCCCGGCTCCGTGCTGGCGTTCGACCCGAACGAGGGCTGGACCGACTTCGTCCCCGAAACCACCGTGGCCGAACGCGTCTGGGAAGGGCGCGGCGACGCGCCCGGCACGCCGCTGTCCCGGCTGGCCAGCTGGCTCGACTCGCGCAAGGAGCGCCGCATCATCAACCTGGGCTCGCGCATCAACGGCATCCAGGCCGATCACGCGCGCGAGGGCGAGCTTCGCGACGCGCTCACCCACGTCCGGCGTCCCAAGGACGAAGCCGAGCTCGAGCGCATGCGCGCCGCCTGCGCCGCCAGCGCGACGGCCTATGCGCGGCTGCTGCCGCGCATCCGTCCGGGCGTCACCGAACGCGAACTGCAGATCGAGCTCGAGGCGGACTTCTTTCGCGCCGGCGGCGACCGCACGGGATACGGCTCCATCGTGGCGGCGGGCAGCAACGCCGCCGTGCTGCACTTTTCGCCCGGCAGCCGCGCCCTGAAGGCGGGCGAAGTGCTGCTGGTGGACGCGGGCGCCGAGGTTCGCCGCTACACCTCCGACGTGACGCGCACCTATCGCGCGGCGGGCGGTGATCCGGGTTTCTTCCGCGACCTCTACTCCGTTGTGCTCGGAATCGAGGAGTGCGCGGTCGCGGGCTGCGTCCGCGGCGCGGAGTGGCGCGACCTGCACATGCAGGCCTGCCACGGCGTGCTGGCCGGTCTCGCGGGCATGGGCCTCGTGCGCGGTGAGCCCGCCGAACTCGTCGATCGCGACGTGCACGCGCTGTTCTTCCCGCACGGGCTCGGCCACATGGTCGGACTCGGCGTGCGCGACGCAAGCGGCTACCTGCCGGGGCGCGTGCGCAGCACGCGGCCGGGGCTCAACATGCTGCGCACCGACCTGCCGCTCGAGCGCGACTACGTCATCACGGTCGAGCCCGGCATCTACTTCATCGCCGCCCTGCTGAACGACGCCGAGAAGCGCGCGCGCTACGCCGACTGCGTGGCGTGGGACCGCGTCGACGCGCTGATGGACTTCGGCGGCATCCGCATCGAGGACAACGTGCGCATCACCGACGGCGCGCCCGAAAACCTCACGGCGGCCATCCCGAAGTCGCTGGACAGCGCGCTGCTCGCCTGACGGCGGATCCGGACACCGCGAAGCCCCGCGCACACCGCGCGGGGCTTCGTCGCGTCACACGCCGGTGCGCGTCTCGACGTGATAGCCCGGGCCGTACAGCTGCAGGAGCCGTTCACGCCAGAGCAGCTCGAGCGTGCGCAGTTCCTTGCGCGGGTCGTGACCGGGCCGCGGCTGCTCCGGGGGCTTCAGTTCGTCGAGGGTCTCGAACGCGAAAGCATCGGCGCCGTACGTCCTCCAGTCGCGCTGCAGCCGGGGGTTCGGATGCGACCCCATGTCGAGCTGGAAGCGCTGGCGATTGAGCATCGCCGGGATGTCCAGGCACGCGCCGATGAACCAGCGCCCGCTCTCCTTGTGGCTGACGCGAAAGACGCCCACCGGGCGCACGCTCTCGGCGTACTCCCGCTTGAGCGTCTTGCGATCGGCGCGGCGAACCTCGTCCGGCGCGCTCACGCGGCGTAGCGCAGCACGGCCACGAAATGGCACGCGGTGCCCGCCATCACGGCCAGGTGCCAGACGAAGTGCGCGTAGCGCAGGCGAGGCGCCGCGTAGAACGCGATGCCGGCCGTGTACGCCAGCCCGCCCGCGAGCAACCACGCGACGCCGGCGGGTGTCAGGCTGTTCCACAGCGGCTTGGCGGCGATCACGACGAGCCAGCCCATGGCGAGGTAGATCGCGTTGGAGAGCTTCGGCCAGCGCATGCCGAGCGTGGTCTTGAACAGCACGCCCGCCACCGCGAGCGCCCAGATGACGCCGAACAGCGACCAGCCCCAGGCGCCGCGCAGCGCGCCCAGCGTGAACGGCGTGTAGGTGCCCGCGATGAGCAGGTAGATGGCGCAGTGATCGATCACGCGGAACGCGCGCTTGGCGCGCTCGTTCCGCAGCGCGTGGTAGATCGTGGACGACAGGTAGAGCAGCGCGAGGGTGGCGGCGAACACGCTCGCGCCCACCACGGCCGCGGCGCCCTTGGGAAGCGCGTTCACGACGAGCACGGGAAGCGCGGCCAGCGCCAGCACGAACCCGATGCCGTGGCTGACGCAGTTGGCGAGTTCTTCGCCGGCGGTCTGCGGGCGATGCGCCGTACTCGAGGGTGCGGTCACGAGGGGACTCCGGGTCCGAGGGCTTGCGGCGCTGCCGCGGGCCACGAGGCTACCACCCCGAAGCCGCTTCCGTCCCCGCCCGAACGGCGGCGGCCCCGGGCACCTCGCGGTGACCGGGGCCGCGCTTCGAACGGAGAGTGCTGGCGTCAGACCTTGGCGCCGGCGCTCTGCAGGCGCTTCTCGAGCGAGGCCAGTTCGTCCTTCAGGCCCTGCGGGAGCTTGGCGCCGAACTTCTCGTAGTGCTTCTTGATCTCGGCGAGCTGGGCCGTCCAGCCCTCGACGTCCACCTTGGACAGCTCGTCCAT
>JADLGX010000453.1 GCA_020849095.1 Candidatus Eiseniibacteriota bacterium | reverse complement strand
GCCCGAACTGGGCTCCCGCTGACGACGTGTCACTGGGCGACGAACACGCGGCCGTTCACCAGGGAAGTCGCAAGGCCCGGTTCATCCGGCTCGCGCTTGCGCTCGATGACCTGCTTGCCGCGAGCGCGTGTCTCAAGCTGACTAGTCAACCGGATGCGACCCTGACCCTGCAGGCCCGGCGCGCACTGGTCGACGCGATGGTCGTGGCCTACGGCCGCCTCTTCTTCCGTTCCGACGACGAGACCTGTGGGTTGCCCGGCCGCTACGCGCCAGAGGGCCGGTTGCTCGCGACGCACCTTCAGCTTCTCGGCTTGCGCAACCTGTCGCGGCGGCACGGCGAGTCCAGCTCGCGCCGCGTCCTGGTTGGCCCAGCCCATGGTCGAAGCACCGAGTCGCACGCAGCCCCTGGTGGCTGCATCGTCTGGTCGGTTCGTTCTGACCCGCTCGGTCCGTTGGGCCTGCAGCAGGTCGACGCGCTCTTCCAGCACCTGCGCGCTCGTGTCCTGGCGGACGCGGGCCAGCTCTGCGCTGACCTGTTCGTTGGTCGCGCCGCCCCCGTGCGCGAAACCGCGATGGAAGATGCATGACCCGGTGCGACGGGGTCCGACGTTGACACAGCGTCAGTTGCACGGGCTACCCATCGCCTCCGAACCGGATCCAGGACCGCATCACGCTCGTCTGGGCAAGCATGCAGAGGCTCCACTCGTGAACCGAAGTCTCGCCATCCAGCGCGTAGGCTGTCGTCCAGATCGTCAGACTCCACGCGCGCCGCCCGGTAGGCTGGAGAACGATCGGGTCAGGTTCCAGCTCGACGAGCCGGTTCCACTCGTCCGAGTCCGCGCCGCAGTCAAGTCCTGCGTGCAGTGCCCGCACGAACGGCTCGTAGGTCATGATCTCGCAGCGGTCCTGCTCGACGAAAGCAAACTGAACGTAGGACGTGGTCTTCCAGACGGGCGAACCGTCCTCCCGGCGCAGCCTGCTCACCGCGCGCTCGCACCCGATCGAGAAGAATGGGCTGGACCGCGCGTTCAGCAGCATGATCTGTTCACGCATCGCGGGACGCCCATCCAGCTCGCCGATCAGCTCGACCTGCTCGGGGTGCGCACGCAGGTCGATGAAGCGCCGGTCCGGATCATCCGGCGTTGAGTAGGGCACGGCGGTCAGCTTGTCCGTTGGCGGGCGCAGCTCGACGCGCGTGGAGCGTCTGGTCGCCTCGGGCCTGTGCATCGTGGTGCGAGTCATCCTGGCCTACGCGCCCGCCCGGCCGAGTTGAGCCGCAACCTGCTGCCGCAGCGCCTGCATCGCGGTGAAAACGCGCCGCGTGCCCGTGGCGTCGGCGTGGTTGCTTCTGTGCCGCTTCAGCATGCGAACGTTCTCGGGCCTTGGGCCGACTCCCAGGGCAACCTGTGCGCGAAGCCCGCGGCTCGGCGAGAACACGGGCTTGCAGCGAGGGGTTGGGTTCCTTGAGGCGCGGCGGTGGCGCTCGGGGATCGGAGCCGGAATGTAGAGACCCCATCCGGGAATGCGCACTGCGCGGCCCTTCGTCAGCTCGTCTGCGACGGCCTCGAAGAACAGCGACATGACCCGAACAGCCGCGTCAGCGCCTACGCCGCTACGCTCGGCTGCAAGATCGAGGCACCTGCGCAGGGACTCGCGGTCCGCAGCTTTGCCAAGGAAAGGAATACGCACCATCACTGAAGGAGTCCTCGCGCGACGGGCTGGTGTGTAATGCGCACGCAGTGTCATTGTATCGCAAACTGCACTTGCGAGGGAAGGAGAGGTAGGTGGTTACTGAGCGTGTTGTGTTAGTGCGCAGGCGAGGTCCCGCAGCTACAATCACGACGTGGGCAGCGCATCATCCTTCATCGCCTTTGCCGTGTGCCTCATGATCCTCTCGGGCTCGATCGGCGCGGCGTTCGGCCGCCGCTACTGCGGTTGCGATGCCTTGGTCCGGGCCGGCGACCACAGCGGTTCGATCCTGGGCACGGCGAACATGGAGCTGGTGCGCCCCGCGAGTCCGGAGTTGTCCGGCGACGTCATGGTGCGCGAGGCTGCGAGCACGGCCGGAGACTTCGACGAGAAGGAAGCGGGCCGTATCGCCGAGCTGGAAGCCGAGATCCTGCGGCTCCAGTCCGAGCTGGGCACCACCCGGTTCGCTTCGATGCTGGTCGCGTCGGCCCCTGCGGATCGGCCTCTCGTTCTCGCCCAGGCCATGCGTCTGCTCGACGACAGTTACTTGGCCGAGTCGCCGGAGCTGCGCGCGATGTTCGTGCAGGAGGTCCGGCACGACGCCGCGCTCGACCTGCTTCATGCCGAGCCGCGGTTCCGCGCGGCGCTCGCGGCGGCACGTCGGGCCGATCAGTTCGAGTGGCCCGTGCGGCGCGACCAGCTCGTGCAGGACTTCTTCAGACGTCTCGGCGAAGCCGGGCTATCCGGCAGGACGATCGAACACTATCGCGTCGCGTTGATCGACTACATCGACGGGTGATCGCGTCGGGAGGCAGATGAGCGGTGGCAGGCGGAACACCGCTGGTCTCGATGAAGACATCCGCGACGAACACACCTCCGACACGCGGACCCGTCTCGGGAATCACCGCGACGTCCAAGACGCGAAATCCTGCGGCCGGCCCTGGCACCCGCTGCGCAACCGCGTAGCGTAGGTGACGGAACGAACACGCGGCCGGGTTGTCCGCAAGGGCGTCAAAGCTTGACTCTCCTTCTTCCCCTTTTCCCGAAAGCTTGCCCCGGCCACCCTTTCACCCATGGACTTCGCGACGGCGATTGAACATCTGGACCGGCACGAGGTCTTCGCGTGCTGCGGCCCGTTTCTGGGGCATCCAGCAGAGCATCGCCTGCTGGGCGACCACCTACGAGAGTCGCCCTTGTTGGAGCGCGGCAAGGCGCTCGACTGCTTCGATGTCGCCGAGGCGGGTGGGCAGCGGTGGCTCGTTCACGCTGATCGCGTCGTTCTGCGACCCGCACCGCGGTATCACGAGTTCGAGGTTGCGGGACAGACCATCACGGGGCGCTTCAACGAACACGAACTCTCGGACGCGGTCGAAGACGCATACCGCAAGAAGGGAGCGCAGTTGGT
>JADLGX010000452.1 GCA_020849095.1 Candidatus Eiseniibacteriota bacterium | reverse complement strand
GGCAGCTTCAAGAACGGCATCCAGGCCGATCTCGGCGTGAACCACCGGAGCAGCGTGCGCCGCATCTACCAGTTCGGCACCTCGAGCAGCGAGGAGAGCAACAGCGACGTGAACTTCACGCTCAGCCGCTCGTACTCGCAGGGCCAGAAGGTCACGTTCTTGGGCAAGACGAGCACGGTTCGCAGCAGCGTCAGCCTGCAGCTGGCGACGATCTATTCGCACACGAAGGGCAAGACCGTGTACTCCAGCAACCTGAGCGGCCAGGTGCGCGACCAGACCCGCTTGTCGGTCACGACCACGGGCTCCTATGGATTCAGCTCGAACGTCACCGGCAGCGCGGTGCTCGGCTTCAACCACAACAACAACCGCGCCAGCGGCATCGTCCAGCGCAGCGTGCGTGTCGAAGTGCGCGCGCAGTTCTCGTTCTGATCGTGCGCGCCCTGCTCGGCATCCTGCTCGTCGTCGCGCTCGCGTCGCCCGCTTCGTGCGCCGGAAAGTCCCGCGTGGACGGCGACCGCCTGTTCGCCCGCGTGCAGCACCAGTGCGACGCCGGGCCGCGCGTGCCCGGCACGCCCGGGCACGCCGCGATTCGCGACTGGATCGGCTCCGAGGCCCGCCGCCTGGGCGGCAGCGTCGAGATGCAGTCGTTCACCGACTCCTCGGGAGCCGCCCCGATCGCGCTCACCAACGTGATCGCGCGCTTCGGCCCCGCGGGCGGGCGCCGCATCCTGTTCTGCGCCCACTACGACACGCGGCCGTGGTGCGACCGGGACCCCGATCCCGCGTTCCGGCAGCAGCCCGTGCCCGGCGCCAACGACGGCGCCTCCGGGGTGGCGGTGCTGCTCGAGCTGGCCGAACTGATGAAACTCGCCCCTCCGCCGGTCGGTGTGGACCTGGTGTTCTTCGACGGCGAGGACATGGGCACGGACGACCGCCCCGAGGGGTTCTGCCTGGGTTCCCGGGGGTACGCCGCCCGGCTGCCGGCCGTGGGCGACCCGGCCCGCCCGGTCGCGGGGTTCCTGCTCGACATGGTCGGGGACAAGGACCTGCAGGTTTATCACGAGCGCAACTCGGTCGAGCGCGCGTCGAACCTGACCCGCCTCGTGACCGAGGGGGCCGCCGCCACCGGCGCGCGGTCGTTCCACGACGAGACCAAGTACTCCGTCATTGACGACCACGTGCCGCTGCTCGACGCGGGGCTGCCGACGGTGGACCTGATCGACTTCGACTATCCGGCCTGGCACACCCATCGGGACACCCCCGACCAGGTGAGCGGGGCGAGCATGGCCGAGGTGGCGCGACTCGTGGAGTGGATCGCCTATCGAAGCGTTCTCGCGCGCCCCTGACGCCCTGACGGTGAACGGGCGGGGAGCACTTCCCGCCGTTTCGCCCTTCGGCCCGCGTTTTTCGGGCTGAAGCCCCGGCTCCGGACGGAGCGGGGGCCGTTCGCGCGCTGCCGGCCGACTTGCCCGCAGGGGCCACAATCGGGTACTTTGCCGCGCAGGAGTGGGGCAGGTGCGACCACTCCGTTTTTTGTCTTACGCGGGAGCCAAAGTGGAAGTGCGTGAAGAAGTTCGCCAGCTGGCCACGCCTCTGGCCGAAGAGGACGGGTTCGAGTTGGTGGACGTGGAGCAGACGTCCGTCGGGCGGCATCGCGTCATTCGCGTGTTCCTCGACAAGCCGGGTGGAGTGAGCCTGGGCGACTGCTCGCGATTCAGTCGAAGGCTGGGCGATTGCCTGGACATGAACCAGACGATCCCCGGGAGCTACCACCTCGAGGTGAGTTCCCCCGGACTCGACCGTCCCATCCGGACGATCGAGCACGTCCAGCGGTATGCCGGCCAGCGCGTGACGCTGGCCACGCACGAGCCACGCGATGGGCGGCGGCGCTGGGAGGGCTTGATGCTCTCCGCCGGCGACGACCGTGTGGGAGTTCGCACCGACGAAGAAGAAGAACACTGGTTCGAGTGGGCCGAGGTGAAGTCGGCTCGCCTGGTGGTGGATCCGTGGGAAGGCCTGCGGAATACCACGGGCCGCACGGCGGCGAAGAAGAAGCCGCGGGGAGGGGCTCGATGAACAACGAAATCCTGGATGCGCTGAGCCAGATCACGCGTGAGAAGAGCGTGGATCGCGCGATGCTCATCGAGACGCTCGAGACGGGTCTGGCGAGCGCCGTGCGCAAGAAGCACGGCCTGACCGCCGACGTCGAGGTGCGTTTCAACGACAAGAGCGGCACTCTCGAGTGCGCGCTCCGCATGACCGTGGTCGAGACCGTCGAGGACCCGGCGTGCCAGTGGACGGTCGAAAAGGCGCGCGCGCACAAGCCCGACGCCGCCATCGGCGACGTCATCCTGATCAAGCTGCCCATCAGCGAGTTCGGCCGCAACGCCATCCAGACCGCGAAGCAGGTGCTGATCCAGCGCGTGCGCGAGGCGGAGCGCGACCGGGTGTTCAAGGAGTACTCGGACAAGATCGGCACCCTGGTGCGCGGCGTCGTGCAGCAGGTGGACCGCGGCAACGTGATCGTGAAGCTCGACTTCAGCGAGGGCTTCCTGCCCGCGCGCGAGCAGATCCCGCGGTCCTACCACCGCCAGAACGACTACGTCCGCGCCGTGGTGATCAACGTGGACAAGTCCGCCAAGGGACCGCAGGTGATCATGTCCCGGACCCATCCCGACTTCCTCAAGCGGCTGTTCGAGAACGAAGTGCCCGAGATCGCCGACGGCATCGTCGAGGTCAAGGCGGTCGCGCGCGAAGCCGGCGCGCGCTCCAAGATCTCGGTGTTCTCGACCGACGCCCGCGTGGACGCGGTGGGCTCGTGCGTGGGGCTCAAGGGCTCCCGCGTGCAGAGCATCGTCCGCGAACTGGGCGGCGAGCGCATCGACATCGTGCCGTGGTCGGCCGACCCGGCGGTGTTCGTCTCGCGCGCGCTGTCGCCGGCCCGCGTGATGGACGTGAAGGTGCTCGAGGCCGAGAACCGCATGTCGGTCATCGTCGCCGACGACCAGCTGTCGCTCGCGATCGGCAAGGGCGGGCAGAACGCGCGCCTGGCCGCGCGCCTGACCGGCTGGAAGATCGACCTGATCTCCAAGAGCGAAGAGAAGAAGCGCCACGATCTCGAGCGCGCGAGCCGCATCGAGGTGGAGCAGCTCGGTCTCGGCGAAGCCACGACCGAAAAGCTCATCTCGGCCGGCATCGAGACCGTGCAGGAACTGGTGGCGACTCCGCTCGAGAAGCTGGTCGAGATCCCCGGTATCGGCGAGAAGACGGCGGAAAAGGTGCTGGCGACCGCGCAGGAGTACCTCGCCGCGCATCCGCCCGAGGCACCGGAACTCGCCGCCGCCTCGGAGCTGGAGTTCACTCCCGAGATGACCGCCGACGAGGAAGAGCTCGCGGCGGGCGACGGCACCGAGGCGCCCGCATCCAGCGAAGCCGCGGAAGGAGTTCACCGTGGCGAATAACCCTGCCGGCAAGAAGCTTCGCATCTACGAGGTCGCCAAGGACCTCGGCATGTCGAGCGAGGTGATCATCCAGATCTCCCGCAAGCTCGGCGTCGAAGTGAAGAACCACATGAGCACCCTGCCCGTCGAGATGGTGGACAAGGTGCGCTCCGAGATGGCGACCGAGAAGGCCGCCGCGCGCGAGGAAGTCGTCAAGCAGCAGGAGAAGGAAGAGCAGCGCGCGCGCGACGATCGCGCCCGCGCCGCGGCCGCTCCGCCGCCGACGCCCGCGCAGCATGTGCAGAATCCCGCGCTGCCCTACAACCGTCCGGCCGGCGCCGGCTCGGCGGTCGTCTACCGTCCGCCGACCCCGGTGGTGCCGACGGGCGCTCCGCGCGCCTCGACTCCTCCGCCCGCCCGCCCGCCGCACCGGCAGGGTGGCGCTCCGGGCGCGAGCAGCGGTGGACGCCCCGGCTTCGGCCAGAGCCGTCCGTCGTTCGGTGGCGGCCAGGGCGGCCGTCCCGGCGGATTCGGTTCCAGTGGTCCGGCGCGCACCGGTGGCCCGAGTTCGGGCGCCGGCGGCAGCCGTCCGGGCGGACCGGGTGGCACCCCGGGCGCCGGCACGGGCACGGCGGGCGCGTTCGGCGGCGGTGGCGCCGCGGGCGCGGCGAATCGCCGGCGTGACCGAAAGAAGAAGAAGAACTGGGTCGACGAGAAGCAGGCCGCCGAGAGCGTCCGCAAGACTCTCGCCTCACTCGACACCGCGGGCGGCAAGCGCAAGCACCGCCGCCGCGACGAGGACGGCACCGAGATCCTGACGGACGAACCGAAGGTCCTGAAGGCCGCCGAGTTCATCACGGTCGCCGAGCTGGCGAACATGATGGAGGTCAAGCCGCAGGAGGTGATCACCACCTGCATGCGCATGGGCCTCATGGCGACCATCAACAAGCGCCTCGACAAGGACGCGATGATGGCCGTGGCCGACGAGTTCGGCTTCACGGTCGAGATCGTGTCCGAGTTCGCCGAGGACGAGGATTCGGCCGAAGCCGAGGTCATCTCGGAAGAGCGCCTGCGTCCGCGCGCGCCCGTCGTCACGGTCATGGGCCACGTGGATCACGGCAAGACCTCGCTGCTCGACTACGTCCGCAAGACCAACGTCATCGCGGGCGAGGCCGGCGGCATCACGCAGCACATCGGCGCGTACGACGTGACGCTGCCCGACGGCCGCAAGATCTGCTTCCTCGACACGCCCGGCCACGAAGCGTTCACCGCCATGCGTGCCCGTGGCGCGCAGGTGACGGACGTCGTGATCCTGGTGGTCGCGGCCGACGATCGCGTCATGCCGCAGACGATCGAGGCCATCGACCACGCCAAGGCCGCCAACGTGCCGATCATCGTGGCGATCAACAAGTGCGACCTCCCGGCCGCCGAGCCCCAGCGCATCAAGACCGAGCTGGCCGGACACGGCGTCGTGGTCGAGGAGTTCGGCGGCAAGTACGTGAGCGTCGAGATCTCGGCCAAGAAGGGCAACGGGATGGACAAGCTCATGGACATGATCCTGCTGTCCACCGAGCTGCTCGAACTCAAGACCGATCCGGACCGCCGGGCGCGCGGCGTCGTGCTCGAAGCCCGGGTCGAGCAGGGCCGCGGCGTCGTGGCCAGCGTGCTCGTGCAGAGCGGCACGCTCAAGGTCGGCGACCCGTTCGTCGCCGGTCAGAACTTCGGCCGCGTGCGCGCGATGTTCAACGAGCGCATGCAGCCCGTGAAGTCCGCCGGTCCTTCGACCCCGGTCGAAGTGCTGGGCTGGAACACCACCCCGGGCGCCGGCGACCTGTTCGTCTCGCTCGAGGAGGAGCGTGAGGCCCGCGAGATCGCGATGAAGCGCGCGGCGCTGCATCGCGAGCACGAGTTCCGCTCCACCAAGGCGGTCTCGCTCGTCGACTTCCACTCGCAGCTGGCGCAGGGCGGCCCCAACGAGCTCAAGATGCTCATCAAGGGCGACGTGGACGGCTCGGTCGAGGCGCTCGCGGAGTCGCTGCAGAAGCTGGGCACCGCCGAAGTGGCGGTGCGCGTGATTCGCCAGGCGGTCGGCCAGATCACCGAATCCGACGTGCTGCTCGCGGCGGCTTCGGACGCGATCATCGTGGGCTTCCACGTGCGCCCGGATGCCAAGGCGCGCGAGATGGCGGAGCGCGAGAAGGTCGAGATCCGCCTGTACGACATCATCTACAAGGCCGTCGAGGACGTGAAGCAGGCGCTCGAGGGCATGCTCAAGCCGGAACTCAAGGAAGTCATCCTCGGCACCGCCGAGGTCCGCCAGGTGTTCCACCTGTCGAAGGGCTCCACGGTGGCCGGCTGCATGGTGATCACGGGCAAGATCTCGCGCAACGAGACGCTGCGTCTCGTGCGCGCGGGCGAGACCGTGTTCACGGGCAAGGTCGAAATGCTCAAGCGGTTCAAGGATGACGCGCGCGAAGTGCTGCAGGGCTTCGAGTGCGGCATCACGCTGGCGGGCACCAACGACATCCAGGAGGGCGACCGCCTGGAATCGTTCAAGGTCGAGGAACTGGCCCGCACGCTGTAGTTCCATGCCGGCGGCGGCGCGCCATCATCGGCGCGCCGCCGTTCGCGCATCCGGGGGGTCGGATGGTCGTCGGCGTCGTCCGAGTCGAGTTGCACATTCCCGCCGCGAGGTCCCTCAAGGACAAGCGGCAGGTGGTGCGCGGCCTCAAGGACCGCCTCCGGGAACGGCTCCACGCCGCGGTCGCCGAAGTGGATCATCAGGACCTGTGGCAGCGCGCCGCGCTCGGTCTGGCGGTCGTGTCCGCGGAAGGCGGGCAGGTGCGCGAGATGCTGCAGTCCGCACGCCGGATCGTGGACCAGGAGTTCGCCGCGACGGTCACCGACTGGCAGGAGAGGATCGAGTGAGAATCCGACCGGAAAAAGTCGCCCATCTGATGCGCCGCGAGGTCGCGGACATCCTCGAGAACCGCGTGCGCGACCCGCGGCTGACCACCACCGTGACCGTGACCGACGTGCAGATCACGCACGACCTGTCGTTCGCGCGCGTGTACGTGACCATGCTGGGCGAGCGCGACGTGCGCGCCGGCGGGCTGGCGGCGCTGCAGCACGCCGCCGGTTTCGTGCGCCGCGAACTCGGCGACCGGCTGGGGCTGCGCGAGGTGCCGGAGATCCGCTTCGAGTACGACGTGTCGCTCGACAACGGGCAGCGCGTCGAGGACCTGCTCCGCAAGCTCGAGCGCGGCGAAAAGCTGGAGGACGACGAAACCGAATGACCGGGGCGGAGAGCCGCACCGAAGCGCCCGTCTGGGCGGGACTGCTGCCGGTCGACAAGCCGACCGGCATGACGTCCCACGACGTGGTCGCGCGCGCGCGCCGCGTGCTTCGCACCCGGGCGATCGGCCATCTCGGCACCCTCGACCCGGGCGCGAGCGGACTGCTCGTGCTGGCGGTCGGCCCCGCGACGCGGTGCGCGTCGGTGTGGCAGGGCGGCGCCAAGACCTACGCGGGGCGCCTGCGCCTGGGCGTGGTCACCTCCTCGCAGGACCTGGACGGCGAGGTGCTCGCCACGAGCGAGGTCTCCGCGACCGAGGCCGAGGTGCGCGCCGCCTCGCTCGCGCTGACCGGCGACCTGCTGCAGGTGCCGCCGATGGTGTCCGCGCTCAAGCACCAGGGCGAGCGGCTCTACGACATCGCGCGCCGCGGCGGAACGGTGGACCGCGAACCGCGCGCGATTCGCGTGGACTCGTGGGAGTGGCGCGAGTTCGCGCTGCCCGAGGCCTCGTTCGTGGTGCGCTGTTCCGGCGGCACCTACGTGCGCACGCTCGCGCACGATCTCGGCGCCCTGCTGGGCTGCGGTGCGGCGCTGGCCGCGCTGCGCCGGCTGGGCAGCGAGCCGTTCTCGATCGAGCGCGCTTGCCCGTGGGCCGAAATGCTGCCCGGAGAGGGCGACGCGGTCCTCGCGCGCCACGGCGTGCCGCTGCACGAGGCGCTCGGCGTGCTGCCGGCGGTCGTGCTCGACCCCGCGCAGGCCGACTCGCTCGGGCACGGGCGCCGCATTCTGCTCGCGCCGGGCGCCGCTCCGGTGGACGGCGGCCCGCGCACGGTCGTGCTGCGCGACGAGGGCGGCCGCGCGCTGGCGCTGGGCGAGCTGAAGGCGGCCGAAGCGGGACTCGCGCTGGCCTGCCCCAACGTGGTCTTTCCGTGGGCGGTCCGGGAGGGACGCGCGGCATGACGGTCGTCGCGGTCGGCGTCTTCGACGGGCTGCATCGCGGGCATCGCGTGCTGTTCGATCGCGCGCTCGCGCTGGCTTCGGGCGGCCGCTGCGTCGCGGTCAGCTTCGATCCGCATCCCGACGTGGTGCTCGCGCGCGAGTTCCGCGCGCTCGCCCCGCTCACCCCGCTGCCCGAGAAGCAGCTGCTGCTCGCGCGCATGGGAGTGGAGCTGCACGTGCTGCCCTTCACTCGCGAGCTCGCGGGGCTCTCGCCCGAGACGTTCGTGGACGAGCATCTCGTGCGGCCGTTCGGTCCGGCGTGCCTGGTGGTGGGGGCGGACTTCGCGCTCGGGCGAGCGCGCGCGGGCAACGTGGCGCGCCTGCGCGAGATCGGCGCGGAGCGCGGTTTCACGGTCGAAGCGGTGGACCTGCTGCAGGAGCAGGGCGGCATCGTGAGCAGCTCCCGCATCCGCGACGCGCTCGCGGAGGGGCGCGTGGGCGAGGCGGCCGGGTTGCTCGGGCGGCGCTACTCGCTCACCGGGCTCGTCGTGCACGGCGACAAGATCGGGCGCACGCTCGGCTGGCCCACGGCCAACCTGCGGCTGCACGACGAAAAGCTGGTGCCCGCGCTGGGGATCTACGCCGTGTGGGCGCGCATCGCCGGCGACGGCGAGTGGCGGGCCGGGGCGATGAGCGTGGGCATCCGCCCGACGTTCGACGGCAAGCTGCGGACGCTCGAAGTGCACCTGCTCGACTGGGACGGCGACATCTACGGCCGCGATGTCGAGGTGCAGTTCGTGGAATGGCTGCGCCCCGAGCTCCGGTTCGACGGGCGCGAGGCGCTCATCGAGGCGATCCGCGCCGATGTCGAGAACACCCGCCGCCGCCTGCGCGAGCCGGGCAACGAGCCTCAGCTGGCGTGATCCGGGCCTGCAGAACTGATCTCCTTGCATCCCTGTGACGTTTTTCGTATCCCGCGGGAGAAAAGTCCCGCTCGTGCCCTCTGCGGAGCGCCTCCGGCGTTGTGGCGGCCCGGTCCGGATGGTACATTGCCGCGTCGCTCTGCCCCCCGCAGGGCCAGATGACGTACCCCGCTCCCTCCGTCGAGACCTGACACTCGCGGACGAGGGGCCCAGCCTCCCACCTCATGGCAGGAGACGCCACTGTGACGCTCACGAAGGAGCAGAAGCAGGGCATCATCGAGAAGTTCAAGACGCACGAAGGGGATTCCGGCTCGCCCGAGGTCCAGATCGCGCTCTTGACCGAAAAAATCAACTACCTCACGGAGCACTTCAAGGTCCACAAGCGCGATCACGCGTCGCGCCGTGGCCTGCTCCGCATGGTGGGCCAGCGCCGCCGGCTGCTGGACTACCTCAAGGCGACCAAGGTCGATCGGTACCGAAAGGTCGTCAAGGAACTCGGACTTCGTCGCTAGGAAGATCCTGGCGACATGGGAACGCGGCCCCCACCAGGGCCGCGTTTCTGCAGGGTGGGGAAGGTCCCTGCCCGACCCCCCGGGCGCCGCACGTCCGGACGGGTGGACGTGACGACGAGGGTCGTCGTCACATGCGAGAGCACAGGAAGAAGAAGAATGGCAGAGCACAAGGTATCCGTTGATCTCGGTGGCAAGGAACTCACGATCAGCACGGGCAAGTGGGCCAAGCTCGCCGGCGGTTCCGCCGTCGTGACGCTCGGCGGCACGGTCGTCCTGGTCGCCTCCAGCGCCGCCAAGTCGGCCAAGCCCGGCCTCGATTTCGTGCCGCTCACCTGCGATTACCGCGAGCGCACGTATGCCGCTGGCAAGATCCCGGGCGGGTTCTTCAAGCGCGAAGGCCGTCCGACCGAGAAGGAAACGCTCAGCTCGCGGCAGATCGATCGTCCGATCCGTCCGCTCATGAGCAAGCAGTGGTTCTACGAGACGCAGATCATGGCCACGGTCGTCTCGTCGGACCAGGAGCATGACGCCGACGTGCTGGCGCTCATCGGCGGGTCCTGCTCGCTGGTGCTCTCCGACATCCCGTTTCCCGAGCCGGTCGCCGGTGTGCGCGTCGCGCGCATCGAAGGCCAGTTCGTGGTGATGCCGACGTTCGCCCAGCTCGACGAGTCCGACATGGACGTGGTCGTGGCCGGCACGGCGACCGACATCATCATGGTCGAGGGTGGCAGCCGCGAAGTGAGCGAAGCCGACATGGTCGCCGCTCTCGACTTCGCGATGACGCACATCCGCTCGATCGTCGCGGCGCAGAACGAGCTGCAGAAAGTCCACGGCAAGCCCAAGCGCTCGCCCGTGGCCGTCGCCGACGTCTCCGATCTCGATGCCGCGCTGCGCGCCGCCTACACGGCCCGCCTCACGGACGCCATCCGCATTCCCGGCAAGGAAGCGCGCCAGGAAGAGATCGACATCATCACCGCCGAGGCGGTCGCCAAGTTCAGCGAGCAGTTCGCGGACAAGGCCGACAAGATCGGCAAGCTGCTCCACGACATCGAGCGTGACGTGCTGCGCGACATGATCCTGGACAAGGGCGTCCGCTCGGACGGCCGCGACTGCGACACGATCCGCCCGATTTCGATCGAGGTCGGTCTCCTGCCGCGCACGCACGGCTCCTGCCTCTTCACCCGCGGCGAGACGCAGGCCCTGGTCGTCGCCACGCTCGGCACCAAGTCGGACGAGCAGCGCGTCGAGGAACTGCACGGGCAGTCGTGGAAGTCGTACATGCTGCACTACAACTTCCCGCCGTTCTCGGTCGGTGAGACGCGTCCCATCCGCGGGCCGGGTCGCCGCGAGATCGGGCACGGCGCCCTCGCCGAGCGCGCCGTCGAGCCGGTGATTCCGGCCGACACGCACTTCCCGTACACGCTCCGGATCGTCAGCGACATCCTCGAGTCCAACGGCTCGTCGTCGATGGCGTCGGTCTGCGGCGCCTCGATGGCGCTGATGGACGCCGGCGTGCCGATCAAGGCTCCCGTCGCCGGCGTGGCGATGGGTCTCATCAAGGAAGGCGATCGCGTCGCCGTCCTCACCGACATCCTCGGCGTCGAAGACCATCTCGGCGACATGGACTTCAAGGTGACGGGCACGAGCGAGGGCATCACGGCCTTCCAGATGGACACCAAGATCGGCGGCATCTCGTTCGAGATCATGCGCGACGCGCTGCAGAAGGCGCACGCCGGCCGCATGTTCATTCTCGGCAAGATGAAGGAGTGCCTCGCGGCCTCGCGTCCGGAGATGTCGCCGTTCGCTCCGCGCATCACGATCATCAACATCAATCCCGACAAGATCCGGGAAGTCATCGGGCCGGGCGGCAAGGTGATCAAGAAGATCACCGAAGAGACCGGCTGCCAGATCGACATCCAGGATACGGGCGAGATCCGGATCGCCGCCACGAACCTCGAAGGTGGCAAGCGGGCCGAAGAGATCATCCGCAACATCACCGAGGATCCCGAAGTCGACCGGATCTACCAGGGCAAGGTGCGCAGCGTCGTGAACTTCGGCGCGTTCGTCGAGATCGTTCCCGGTCGCGACGGCCTGCTGCACGTGTCCGAGATCGACTGGGGCCGCACCGAGCGTGTCGAGGACGTGCTGAACGTCGGCGACATGGTGATGGTCAAGGTCATCGGCGTGGACAAGGAAGGCAAGGTCAAGCTGTCGCGTCGTGTCCTGCTGCCGCAGCCGGAAGGCTACGTGGAGCGGGCGCCGAGCGGCGGCCGGGACCGTGAGCGCAGCGGCGGCGGTGACCGCGGGCGTGATCGGGACCGCGGCCCGCGCCGTCGGTAGCATCATCACTCAGCGGCGGACGGCCTCACGGCCGTCCGCCGTTTGTGTTTCGCCCGCTCCGATGGCAGCTTGCCGCACACTCGAAGTCCAGCCACCCCGGGAGTCCCCTCGCATGTCGTCCACGGTCCAGAAGACGCGCCTGCCCTCCGGCATCACGCTGCTCACCCAGCCCATGCCCGACCGCATGACGGTCGCCCTGGGCGTCTGGGTGCGCTCGGGCTCGCGCGCCGAGAACGACGGGCTGCAAGGGATGGCGCACTTCATCGAGCACATGATGTTCAAGGGCACCGAGAGCCGCGACGCCCGCACGATCGCGGCGAGCCTCGAGTCGCTCGGCGGGCATCTCGACGCGTGGACCAATCACGAGCACGTCTGCTACGAGGCCCGCGCGCTCAGCGAGCACCTGCCGCAGGTCGTGGACGTGCTGGCGGACATCACGTGCCGCTCGCGCTTCGATGCCGTCGAGCTCGAGCGCGAGAAGTCGGTCGTCAAGCAGGAGATCGCCGCCTGCGAGGACGATCCTTCCGACAAGATCCACGAGCTGCTCGCCCGCCAGATCTGGGGAACGCACGGGCTCGGCCGTCCCATCCTCGGCACGGTCGAGAGCGTGGACGGATTCACGCGCGACAGCCTGCACGCGAACTTCGCCAGCCGCTATCGCGCCGAGGAACTGGTGATCGCCGCGGCCGGCGGGCTGGACCCCGCCGAGCTCGCCTCCCTCATCGAACGCCACTTCGCGGCGCCCTCCGGACCGGCGCTGGTGCGCGATCCCTCGCCCGCGCCGGGCCGTCCCACCGTGCAGCACGACGATCGCGACGAGCAGCAGCTGTACCTGGCGCTCGGCACGCCCACGCCGGCTTACTGCGACCCGCGGCGCTATGCGCTGCGCGTGCTCAACACGCTGCTCGGCGGGCTCATGAGTTCGCGGCTGTTCCAGCGGATCCGCGAGGAGGCAGGGCTGGCCTATTCGATCGGTTCGGGCATGAGCTTCCTGAGCGATGCCGGCCTGCTGTCCATCCAGATGGGCGTTGCCCCCGAACAGGGGCGCGAGGCGCTGCGGTTGCTGCGCCAGGAACTCGACCGCCTGGTGGCCGAGGGCCCCGACGAATCCGAGGTCGAGGCCGCCAAGATGTACCTGAAGGGCGGCGTCATCATCGGGCTCGAGAGCGTCTCGAACCGGATGGAACACATGGCGCGGCAGGAGCTCTACACCGGGCGGTACACGCCGCCCGAGGAGCACGTGCGCGCGGTGCTCGCCGTCACGCGCGACGACGTGGCCGCGCTGGCGGCCGAGTTCCTGCGCCCCGAGCGCTACTCGCTGAGCGTGCTGGGGCCCACGAGCGAAGGCGCGATCACCGAGGCGGACTGGCCGGTCCAGGGCTGACGCCTTCGGCCCGGGCGGCGAGGGAGTGACCGTGCCGCCTCGAAACGTCGCAGGGGTGGTACACCCGTGGGATCCCGCCACACCGCCCCGGGCCTGCTCACGGCCCGCCGTGGCGGCTGCAAACGGGCCGTTGACTTGGGCTTGCGCCCTGCGCATAGTCCCGCCCCACGCGCCTGGAGCGGAGCGGCACCGGACTTGCGTTTTCAGCGGAGCATGATGACCACTCCCCTTGGTACCCGACTCCCCGCCGCCGAAGGCGGCCTGCAGCCGATGCGCCGGTTCGCCGCTCACCTGTTCGTGCGCGCGCTGCTCTCGGCCACGCTGCTGTTCGGCGCCGTGCCGCTTCCGGCCATGGCCGACGAGACGGACCTGCCGGACACCAACGATCTCTCGCTCGGGAACCGCGAGGTGCTGCCGGCGTCCGAGCACCCGTTCCAGCCGGGCGAGTCGCTGCGCTTTTCCGTGCAGTACGGCTTCATCAAGGCCGGATCGGCGTGGCTCGAGGTGCCCGAGGTCACGGAGTGGAATGGACGCCCCGTGTACCGGCTGGTCGCGCGCGCCGAGTCGAACGGCTTCTTCGACAAGATGTACAAGGTGCGCAACCGCATCGAGTCCATGTGGGATCGCGACTCGCTCTTCAGCTGGCGCTATTTCGAGGACCGTCGCGAGGGGCACTTCCGCGCCAACGACACGCTCGTGTTCGAGCCCTCCAAGCGCGAGGTGCACTACAACAACGGGCTCAGCTACCCGGTGCCCGCCCAGGTGCAGGACGCGCTCTCGGCCTTCTACTTCACCCGCTTCAAGCCCCTGCCGCTGGGGGGCTCGGTGGTCTTCGACTATCATGCGAGCCGCAAGAGCGCGCCGATGGAAGTGCGCGTGCTCGGCCGGCAGACGGTCAAGACGCCCGCCGGCAAGTTCAAGTGCGTCGTCATCGAGCCGCTCCTCAAGGCGGGCGGCATCTTCAAGAACAAGGGCCGGCTCGTCATCTGGCTCACCGACGACGAGCGGCGCATGCCCGTGCTCATGAAGAGCAAGGTGCTGATCGGTTCGATCAGCGTCGTCCTGCAGGAAGCCAAACCGGGGGCCTAGATGTCGCGGTATCGCGAAGCGGACCTGTCCCGACTCAGCACGACTTCCGTTTCCGAGCGCTCCACGCGCGTGAGCGTCGCCGACTTCGGCCGTCCGGTGGATCCGGCCGCCGCCAGGGCGCTGCTCGCCGCACTGCCCGACCAGCTCGCGGCCAAGTCGCTGCGCGAGGTGGTCGCGCGCACGGTCGCGGCGCATCGCGCCGGCCGTCCCGTGGTGGCCATGTTCGGCGGGCACGTGATCAAGGTGGGGGCGTCGCCCGCGCTGATCGCGCTGGTGGACGCGGGAGTGGTCACCCACCTCGCCACGAACGGCGCTGGCGCGATCCACGACACCGAGATCGCGCGCATGGGCCGCACGTCCGAGGACGTCGAGGCCAACCTGCACGCCGGGACGTTCGGCATGGTCGACGAGACCGGCGACTTCATGAACGCCGCCATGGCCGAAGGGGCGCGCCGCGGCGAAGGTCTGGGGGAGTGCTGGGGCCGGGCCATCGAGGAGGAGCGCGCGCCGCATCGCGACGCCAGCCTGCTGGCCTCCGCCTGGCGCAAGGGCATTCCGGCCACGGTGCACGTGGCCATCGGCACCGACACCATCCACCACCACCCGAGGTGCGATGGCGCGGCGCTGGGCGAAACCACCCTGCGCGACTTCCGCATCTTCGCCGCCACGCTCGCCGAGGCGAGGGGCGCGGTCGTGCTCAACTTCGGCTCCGCCGTGCTCATGCCCGAGGTGTTCCTCAAGGCGCTCTCGGTGGCGCGCAACCTGGGAGCCGACCTTTCCCAGCTCACCACGGTCAACTTCGACCAGATCCAGCACTATCGTCCGCGCCTCAACGTGGTCGAGCGCCCCACCCGGGGCGAGGGTGGCAAGGGGTACTCCCTGACCGGCCACCACGAGATCATGCTGCCCCTCTTTTCGGCCGCCGTGCTGGCCGATACCCAGCGCTGACGCGCGGCACGGGGATTGCGTTCATATCCCCATGACGTGCCGTGGCGTGGCCGGGCGTTGACAGTCGCGAAACCCCCCACCTATACTTCAGGCCCATGAGTCACCGTGACTTACGGTGACGAACCTGACGCAGGCGGAGGAACGACCCAGACGCATCTTGCTACTGCCTCGGAAAGGGCCTTTGAGCTGTCTGGCCCTGCCGTCGATTTGCGAGCCGGGTTTCGAGACATCGAGCCCGAGTGCGTCCGGTAACGCCTGAGCGCCACCGTGTTCCGCGGTGCGCCCGACCCCGGTCCGCTCTCGGCTCGTTCGAGAGCCCCACCCACGACCGGGAGACTGCGTGATTCGCCTCATTCACCGGATGTCGCTCATCTGCCTGCTTTCGCTCGCCGTTTCTTCCGGCGCGGCGCAGGCCGCGCCCGTCGCCGTGGCGGACACGCTCGGTATGGACTGGAGCCTCGTTCCGGAGTACCGAATCGTTCCGGGTGACCGGCTGCGCCTCAATCTCGGCCCCAAGGCGGATCCCAATCTCGACAACCTGCACGAAGTGGTCGTGCGCCCCGACGGGCGCATCACGGTTCATCCGGTCGGCGACGTGGTCGCGGCCGGGCTCACGCCGATGGACCTGCAGCGGTCGATCACCGCGCTGCTTTCGGCCGATTTTCGCGCCCCGCGCGTCACGGTCGAAGTGCTCGCCACCGCCGGCAACCAGGTGCACGTGCTCGGCCGGGTCGAGAAGCCCGGCTCCTATGTGGCCGGTCCGTTCTTCACGATCACGCAGGCGATCGCGGCCGCGGGTGGGTTCAAGGACGACGCGAACAAGGGGCACGTGCTGCTCATTCATCGCGACGGCGCGCGCACCGTCCGGGTCGCCAGTCTGCGCGTGGACCGCATGCTCAAGGGCGAGGAGTTCATCGACGCCCCCGTTTCGCGCTTCGACATCGTCTACGTGCCGCGCACATCGATCGGCAACGTCACGGTCTTCCTCCAGACGCTCTTCGCGGGGCTTTCGCCCGCGGTCGGCACGAGCCTTCTGGGCTGGGAGCTGTTCAACCTCGATCGGGTCTTCGTGACCCGCGTGGTCAAGGAGTAGCCGCGGATGAGCCTGCAGTCCGGCAACACGCCCCAGGGCGTCGCCCCTTCTCGCCAGGCGACCATGCGCGAGTTCTTCGCCGTGCTGTTCCGGCGGCGGTGGCTGATCGTCGGCCTGTTCGTCGTCGTGACCAGCACGGTGGTGACCATCTCGCTCACCACTCCGACCACCTACTCCTCGTCCGGGCGCGTGCTCGTGATTCGCGGCGAGCGCCAGAGCGCGCTCAGCCCCGGCCGCCAGGTGTTCAGCGACTGGGAGCAGGAACTCGCCAGCGAAGTGGCGAACGTCCGCAGCACTCCCGTTCTGGAGCGCACCCGCTCCCTGCTGGAGGAGCGCGCCAAGTCCTCGGGCAAGAAGGCGCCCAAGATCGACTTCGGCGCCGTGGACGTCGAAGTGATGGGCAAGAGCAACGTGCTGGGCATCGGCTACACCGACCTGGATCCCGAAGTGGCCCAGCAGGTGTGCGACGCGCTCCTGACCAGCTACGTGGAGTACCGGCAGAACCGCCAGCGGCTCGGCACGCCCGAGGACTTCTTCGTCTCCAAGCTCGACAGCCTCAACGCGGAGATCGAGAAGCGGCTCATGGAGCGCCAGCAGAACGCGCAGGCGAGCGGCGTGACCAACGCGCTCGACCAGGCGCGGGAGTGGAGCGGCCAGCTGTCCCTGCTCGAACAGCGGCGCAACGAGGCCGCCGCGGACCTGGCGGAGGCCCAGCGCTCGCTCAAGGCCATGCGTGAGCTCCAGCAGAATCCCGACATCGACCTGCCGACGCTCGGCATGCCGTTCACGAACGAGTCGGCGCTCGTCGCGCTCAAGCAGCGGATGATGGACCAGCAGACGCGCATCGCCACCCTGCGGGAACGGTTCCGCGACGACGCGCCCGAAGTCCAGAACGCCATGGAGACGCTCGAGACGCTGCAGGCCATGCTGCGCAAGGAAGTCGAGGCGCGCCTGACCATGTCCAGCTCGCGGATCGAATCTCTCCGCGCGCGGCTCGCGGTTCACGAGCGTGACCTGGGCGAACTGCGCGCCCGGCTCGGCGTGATTCCCGGCAGCCAGCGCCGGATGGACGACCTCGAGGCCGAGATCAAGAACCTGCGCGAGCGCTACACGGAGTACTCCAAGGCGCGCGACATGGCGCTGATCACCGCGAACACGTCGCAGGAGCGGAGCGTCGTGCTCCTGAATCCGGCCGGCTTCGCCACCGCGCAGAACGCCCGCGACTACGTGCGCATGGCGCTCGCGCCGGCGTTCAGCCTGGTCATCGGGATCGGCCTCGCGTTCTTCATCGACAACCTCGACATGACCGTCCGCACCGCCGGCCAGGCCGAGGAGTATCTCGAGATTCCGGTGTTCGCCACGCTGTCCGAACGTCGCAAGCGCGGCTGATCTTCCCCCAGAGGAGCGATACCACTTCATGACCCGCATCTTCGACGCGCTCAAGAAGGCCGAGGCCGCCCGCGAAGCAGCGGCGCCCACCGGGGGTTCCGTCACGCCGCTACCGCACTCGCCGGCCCACTCGCAGGGCCGCGCGCCGGCAGCCCGGCCGCTGCCGGATTCCGGCCGTGGTCCGCTGCCGCTGCTGGGCGGAATCGAACTGGCGGACGACACGATGCGCGAGATGGCCGCCCTCCGGGTGAGCCTGGAGGCCGTGCTGCGCGACCGCAATCCCCGCGTCGTCATGTTCCTGAGCCCGCAGGGCGGGGAGGGCACCAGCACGGTGGCCCTGCAGTTCGCCCAGGCCCTCTCGCGGGACCCGTCCGTGCGCCCGCTGATCCTGGACGTCAACGTGCGGCGACCGGCGTTCGACCAGGACACGGCGCTGCGCTGCGCCGTGATCGCGTCCAGCGTCGCGCCGCGCGGTCCCGAACCGCCCGCGGTCAGTTCCAACCTGTTCGTGGTGCCGAGCCCCGAGGAAGTGCGCCGCACCGGGCTCTACCAGCCCGCGACGCTCCGCCAGGTGATGGACGCGTCGGTGCCCGGATTCGACTGGGTGATCCTCGACGGCCCTCCCGTGCTCGAGTCCCCCGAGGCTTCCGCGCTCGGCGCGCTGGCCGACGGGGTCGTGCTCGTCGTGCAGGCCGGCCGCACCAAGCGACCCGTCCTGACCCGCGCCGCCGACCTGCTTCGCAAGGCCGGCGCCCGCGTGCTCGGCAGCGTGCTCAACCGGCGCGTGCTGGAGATTCCCGAGTTCATCTACCGCCGGATCTGAGTCCCGCAGAACAGCCGCGCCGCGCCGCCACGCTTCGTCGCGGAGTCCAGGAAGGTCGGCGATGGAGCCGAGTCCCGTGATCAAAGAAGCCCCGATCGCCCAGGGAGGGCCCGTGACACCACTCGAGCTGGTCACGGGCTCTTCCGTTTCCGCGCATCTCGCGCCGGCGCTCGCGCTGGCCAGCGAGTGGGCGGGGGAAGGGCTCGTGGCGCTCGTGTTGTCGGGCAGCCACGCCTCGGGTGAGGCGGTGTGGGCCGAATGCGACGGCCGCCGGCTGTCGCTGTCGGACCTGGACCTGTACGCCGTGATGCGGGATTCCGCCGAGGCCCGCGCCGCCGAGGAGCGCGCGCGCGCCGGCCGGCGCGATCTCGAGCCGCGGCTGCTCGCGATGGGACTCGCTGCCCCGCTCGAGGTGGGATTCCTGTCCCGCTCGGGCCTCGCGCGCATGACCGCGCGCCCCGGCAGCATCGAGCTCGCGCGCAACGGCCGCATCCTGTCGGGCGACCCCGCGGCGCTCGAGGGGCTCCCGCGCTGGACCGCCGCCGACGTTCCGGCCGAGGAGATCCGGCTGCTGCTCGAGACCCGCGGATTCGAGGTGCTCGCCGCCTACGGGGCGCTGGAGAGCGGCCCGCTGCTCGGACGGCTCCAGGCCCGTCACGCGCTGCTCAAGGCGGCCGCCGATCTCGCCGGAGTGCTGTCGCTCGGACGCGGCGAGTACGCGTCCGGCGCCTCCGCGCGAATCGCCTGGGTGCGCGCCGCGGTGATGCCCCAGCTCGCCGCCGTGCTGCCGCCCGAATGGAGCGACGCGCCCGCGACGCTCGACCAGGTCTGGACCGCCGCTCTGGCGTGGCGCGGCGGCGGCGTTCGCGCGCTCGACGGCGTGGCCGCGCGGGCGGAATGGCGCGCGGTGGCCCGCGCCTGGTGCGCCGTGTGGTGGCTCACCGGGAACGAGCCGCGCCGCGATGCATTCGAGCGCGCGCTGGCCGTGGGCGCGCGCGCGCCGCTGCGCCGCCGCGTCCGCCAGGCGCTCTCGCACGCGCCGCGCAGCGGCCGGCCGGCGCCGTTGCCGTCCCGGCTGCGTTTCGCGCTCGCGGGCACGCCGCAGCACCGCGTGAACGCCAGCGCCGCCGTGCTGCTGCTGGCCGCCGCCTCGTCCGGATCCACGCCGGCGCTGCCGGTGGGCGCGCTGCGCGCGTTGCGCGCGCTCGGCGTGAGCAGCGCGCGCGACTGGGACGGCGTCCGCCGGCAGGTGCTTCGCGCGTGGGACCTGTGGGTGCTCGAAGGGCAGCGCACCGGGGAGGGCGCGTGAAGCCCGTGATGGTGGTGCTCTTCGTGGATGCGCTGGGCTGGAAGCTGGCGGCGGACCGCCCCGGCTTCGCCGCGCCGCTGTCGCACCGCCGCGAGATCGCCACCATCCTCGGCTTCAGCTCCGGAGCGCTGCCCACGGTGTTCACCGGGCGCATGCCGTCCGAGCACGGCCGCTGGCTCATGTACCGCCGCGCCGGGCTCGAGCCCACGCCCTTCGCGGGCTGGGAAAAGCTGGCGTGGCTGCCCGCCCGGTTGCGGCGCAGCTGGCGGCTCTCGCAGTGGCTCACGCGGCGGGTCGCGCGCTCGGTGCGCGGCTACTTCAACCTGTACGAGGTGCCGCGGCACGAGCTGGCGCACTTCGACCTCGCCGAGAAGGCGGACATCTTCGCGCCCGGCGGGCTGCCGGGGGATTCGCTCTGGGACTCGCTGCAGCGCCGCGGCGTGCGCTGGCACGGCTGGAACTGGCGCACTCCGGAGGCGGACGCGCTCGCGCAGCTGAGGGCCCGTCTCGCCACGGGAGAGGACGACCTGCTGTTCCTGTACACGGCCGACCTCGACGCGCTGCTGCACCGCGAAGGCTCGCGCGGTCCCGGCGTGCACGAGCGCATGGGCCGCTACGACGCCTGGATCCGCGACGTGCTCGGGGGCGCGGCGGGGCCGCGGCCCGTGTGGCTGTTCCTGTGCTCCGATCACGGCATGGTGGACGTGGGCGAACACGCCGACCTCATGGCGCGCGTGAACGCGCTGCCGTTCGAGCGCGGCCGGGACTACCTCGCGTTCTACGACTCGACCATGGCGCGCTTCTGGTGGCGGAACGACGCCGCCCGGAAGGCGGTGCGCGAAACGCTGGCCGCCGACGAGCGCGGGCGCTGGCTCGCCGACGACGAGCTGCGCCGCGAGGGCGCGCTGTTCGAGCGCCGTGAGTACGGCGACGACATCTTCCTGCTCCGCCCCGGCGCGCTGCTGGTGCCCTCGTTCATGGGCAGCCGGCCCGTCGCGGCCATGCACGGCTACGACGCGGGCCATCCCGACATGACCGCGCTCCT